>CAZXTW010001020.1:0-2500 GCA_964643525.1 uncultured Roseivirgaceae bacterium | reverse complement strand
TCTTTCATCCAACCACCCAACAACTAATTCAACTTTTACTCAGTGATACCTCCCAACCACAGCAAGCCTCATTTTCTTGACCTTTTCTTGTATTTACTATAAATATTTCGCTTTTATTCATTATCAATTCTCAATTATCCCTTATCCATTAAAACTGGTATATTCTTTGCTCCCCCACCAATAACCTTTACCATCAACACTTATTAAATAAAATCTTGTAAACTATGAAACCCTACATGGTACTACTGGGCCTGCTGGTGCTAACACTGGCCGCCTGTAACCCTAACCTGAAAAGGACTGATAGCAAGCTTAAAAAAATTGAAGAGCCCTTTGGCGCCAACAAATACTTTAGCGACAAAAAGTTCTTCCGCAGCACTGGCGAGGGCCGCGCCCTTGACCTGACTGTTGCCAAGCGCATTGCCGAAAACAACGCCCGCCAGGCCATTGCCGCCCAGGTGCAGGTGCAGGTAAGCAGTGTAAACGAGCAGTTTCTGCAAAACAGAAACCTCTCTAATAAGCTCGAAACCACCTCGAAGTACGAAGAAATTACCCGCTCTGTGATTGACCAGACCCTGGCCAACCTTGAAATCTTTGACCGCGAAAGCTTTCAGAACAAAAAAGGCGAATACGTACACTACGTAGCCATGCAAATGAGCACCACACAGGTACTGTCTGACCTGAACGAGAAAATCCTGAACGATGCCCAGCTCAAGCAGGAGTTTGACCTGCAGCGCTTCCGCGAAATTTACGAGAAAGAGCTCAAAGAATTCCGCGACGGCAATTAGAGATTAGAGGTTAGACGTTTGAGTTTAGACGTTACTCTAATTGAACTATACACTTATGGTGGGGGGACGTCCACAGCGGCGTGGCCTTAGCGCAGGCTATGAGCGTAGCGGCTTCGCTGTGGCCCCCTTTTCTTTTGGTTCGTTTTCTTTTGGGGGAGCAAAAGAAAATGAACGAAGCAGATATGATAAATTGGATGGAACAGTTTGCCATGAAAGGTAATGCTTACCTCCATAACCCTCTTGCTTTATGCCAACATTCAGAGCTATTCTTATACTATTGATTTTGGTTCAGGCCTCAGCAGCAATTGCTCAATACAAAAAAGCACCTGACTGGGTTAAATCAACCCCTACCGCCCCAGATGCCCTCTTTGGCATTGGCATCAGCCTGGCCAATACTGACGGCAGCCACCGCAGCATGGCCCGCAACCTGGCCCTGCGCGAAATTGCCGAAAAAATATGCGTGAACATCAACGCCACCAGCATCGTCACAGGCCAGTTTACCAGCGCCACCGAAGTGCCAGACTATGCCCTTGACGAGCAAATTACCACCGTAGCCAACAACTTCTTAACCGGTTATGAAAAGGTAGACGACTGGCTAAACCGCAAAACCAATGAATACTATGTGCTGTACCGCTTGCAACGGTCGGTTTACCGCCAAAACCGCGACCGCTATTTTACCCAGGTAGAAGAAATTGTAGGCCTGCTGGAACAGGAAGCGGCCGACCTGGGCGCAGCCGGCAAGCTGGTGCGCAGCGTCAACAAACTGGTTATGGCCATTAGCCGGGTTGAGCAGGAAATGGCCCTGCCCATGGAGCCCCGCTACCACAGCAGGCTGCAAAAGGTAAAAGTAGCCGGCCTCATTGGGCTTGAGCAACAAATATCAAGACTGAGCTACAACCTGGCCGATGAGTACCTCTTTTACCCGGCAGCGCGCCAGCCCCTTGAAATACCCCTGTTTGCTAAGGACTCCCTGGGCCGCCCCATACACAGCCCCACCACCTATGTGAGCGTACTCAGCGGTGACCTGTTTAACTTTAGCATCAACCACGGGCCTGCCGGTCAAACCCTTAAAGTATCGGGCATGTACCCTGTAAACGGGGCCGTACGCATACAGCTACATACTGACTTTGACGTGCCCCAGGCCATCCGCAGCCAGCTGGACCCCAGCCTGTGGCAGCGCCTCAAAAGCCGCATTGTTACCCTGCGTTACGTACCCTATGCGGTGTATTTTGATACGCGCGAGTATGCCGAGGGCAAGCCCGACGCCAGCCACCGCCTCACCAATTACATCAAATTCATTTGCAATGACCTGGGCATTACAGCCGCCAACGACCCGGCGCAGGCCTTGTACCACTGCATTATCAGGGCCGACCAGCGGGCCATAGCCCACCAGGGCGCCAGGGGCAACATTGCCAGCAGTTATGACGTGCGCATTACCCTGGTACGCAGCCGTGATGACAATACCCTGTTTGATTACACCCTGCCCCGCAGCCAGGCCAAAGGCAGCACCCTGGCCCAGGCACGCAACAATGCCTATAACAAAACCCTGAGCCAGATGGATGAATTCCTGGCCACCTTTGTGACCTTTCTCTGCACCCGGCAGGATTTCTAGTGTAGATGTTAGAGTTAAGAAGTAGGCATTTAGAATTTAGAGATAAGAAGTAAGGTAATATGACCAGCGCTGGCGAGGGAGATACTTACAAGTGGCGGCTTTA
>CAZXTW010001019.1:0-2500 GCA_964643525.1 uncultured Roseivirgaceae bacterium | reverse complement strand
CGTAAAATATTGGTGAGTTCACTACCGTTAAAAAATAAAATCAAGTTGTGTACCTACCCGTTAATTAGTGGCATGGGTTCAACATCAACATTATAATGGATAGAGTCGTGGACAGAGTCAGGTTCGGCAGAGAGGGTAATCACATAAGCGGTACCACTGTAAAGATAAACGTAAGAGTGATCCCCGGCTTCAAAGCCTTGTGGTTGTGCCTCATACCATTCCTGGGTAATTGTACGCTGCTCTCCGGCCAGTGTTTCTATTGCTTGCTCATGGCCCAATACTTCTTGATTAATCTTAATCAGGCGCTCAAACAATGCAGACATACTTGTGGTTAATGGGGTCGCTTCAGTGCTCACAATAATATAGTTAGGTCTTGTTTATTTAGTTCAAAACATACAATAATATATTTAAATTCTATATCTATATACTGGCCCAAACAAGTACTTAAATACAGCAACAACCAGTACAAACTCAATTTATAATTAAGTTTGATTAGATTAAATAGATATACTATGTAAAGATATTGAAACTAATCAGTGAAAATTACCAACTCCTTTAGGGGCACCCATCTGTTTTAAAATGCGTACCTTGTGATACAATATTACAGTTAAATTCTATAATATTCAACGTTGCATAAACATTTTATAGACCAAGTCTTTAATGGATCTCAGACGAATTGCATACCGGCTAAAAGAAGTGCGGAATAGTGTAGGGCTTAATCAAACAGACTTTGCGCAAAGTTTGGGGCTAAAGCAAGGGTCATACTCTGATATAGAACGTGGCAAGGCCAACATATCCAGCCATGTGTTGATGAGTCTGATCAGAATTTACAGGGTAAACCCCATTTGGTTGTATGATGGTAAGCTGCCCCGGCAAATTGATGAAATATTCCTCAACCAGGCTGCAAATGCCCCTGCTCAACAAACGGCTAAGAGCTACTTTTCTACACAAGATGGCCAAGAGCTGCTCGAGTTTATTGATGCACAGCTCAACCTTGAGGGCAGCACTAAAAACAGGCTTAAACAGGGCTTTCTTAGAATGTTGCAAGAAATCTCAAGGCTGCAACAACAGCTCATTAACCATTACGAAGTCAAAGAAGCAAACAACCAAAGCCAAGGTATTTAACACTTTTGATCGTATTTTTAACCTTAATTGCTAGCATTTAGAGCAAAGGCATTTCTATTTTTGCTAACATCTTGAAAATGTGGCTTTTTTATAATCGTCACTTGTTTGTATTTTTAAGATGGTTACTCGTGGTATTCAGTTCATGTTCATTGTTAATTTTACAGCCTTATGCATAAGGAAGAGCTGTTTCGTCTAAAATCGTTCCGTAAAGAACTAGGCTATAAACAAGCTGACTTTGCTGCTACATTAGGAATTAAACAAGGGTCTTACTCTGACATCGAGCGGGGCAAGACAGGTATTTCAAGTGACATTATCAGGCGCCTGGTCAAAAAATACCGACTCAACACCGCCTGGTTGTTTGATGGCATTCCCCCTGTACAGCTACCCTACGGTTACCTGAAAGATAAAGATCAGGTTACTGACATTAAACCCTTGACCGAACCAGATGAAGCAGAACCAGAGACAGCTGATTATAATGATATGACTGTTTTCTTTGAAGAAACCATAGCTATCATTAATGCTGCGGGTATTGCTAATCAGGAGCTTGGTGAAGAACTGAAAGGCAGATTTACCCTGTTGTTTCATGAAAATCAAAAACTCATTCAAAGCCTGAGAGAATTGAAAGGCAATAATGCCAACATCAAAGACACACTGCATAAGCTTTTTGACCTGACCAAAGAGATTTAAACTACCGCCAACAGTTACCTGCACGGCCAATGCCAGGCATGGCACCTTCATAAAGAAATATAACTTTTTTGCATAAATATTTAACTATATGATAACCTCTGCCCAATCGCTTTCGTAATAGTGGGCAGTTTCGATTTACATTTCTTGACACAGCACAAAGCAATTCGCTTTTCCATATCGGGTTACCCTTCAGCAATAAAAGCAACATAATTGGGTTAAAACTGGCCGGTGCCTCTTGTAAACCTTTATATTGTGCTCAAATCTGTATTGTGCACGCCAATGCACATGCCAGAGTGAAACAAATAGCTTTTGAACTTTATTCAATACCTGGTTATAGCCCTACTTATTTAGTCAATTAAAATACCTTCAAGCGTCATTCAATATGATGATAAGACCTACACCAGCCATGGTTTGCTATAAGCTGCGCAATTATACCTACTTGATTTGCCTGTTGCTTCTTACCTGCAACGCAGTTACTACTACTGCCGGCAACCTGTTCAAAACAAACGATGCACAGGCACCTGAATTTACCAATGGCCCCACCCTGGTTGCTGTTACCAACAGGCAGGCCCGGTTTTCTGTTACCACCAATGAGCCTGCTACCCTTTATTCGGTAGTTGTGCTCAGGGGCAATGCGCAGCCCAACGCGCAACAAATCATTAACGGCCAAAACGGGGCAGGTCAGCTG
>CAZXTW010001018.1:0-2504 GCA_964643525.1 uncultured Roseivirgaceae bacterium | reverse complement strand
GCCTAACAGCCCGGCTACCGCCCCCACATTGGCTGTATAGCCCGTAGGGAACAGGCAGGCACTGGGCTTACCCACCAACTGGGCAAACTCTTGCTCAAACTCAAGGTGCAGGTCTGTCATACCTGAAGCAGCTGCAGAGGTGCCCATGCCCGTGCCAAACTGCTGCAGGGCCATGGCTGCCTGGTCAATCACCTTTGGGTCGCGGTTCAGCCCCAGGTACAGGTTGGTGGTCCAGATAATGGCCTCCTGCTCTTCATCAATATAAGCATCAGTAACCGTGCCCCTGGTGGCACTGCCAGTACGCAGCACCTTGCTGTAAGGGTTGCGGCGCTGGTGGTTTACCATATGCATTACCTCCTGCACAAGCTTGCTTTTATCTGTTGCGCTCCAGGCTGCCACCTTAGCCGCCTGAAATGTGGGGTGGCTTGACTGGATGTGCGCCTGGAAGGTAGCCAACGTATTTGAGGCCACCGCATGCCCTGGCCCGGCCACTGCGGGGCCGCCTGTTTGCTGCAACAGGTAGTTCACCAGTGCTTCAGGGGTGGGGTGCTCCATAATAGCCTTTGCAGGCAGCTGCTGGCCGCAGGCCTTTGACAGGCGGCTACTAAGCTCTAAGGTAGTGAGCGAGTCGAGCCCCAGGTCGCTGAATGATTGCTGTGCCCCAACCTGCTGGGGGTCGTTAATATTAAGCAGGGCAGCCACCTGGGCCTGCACGGTAGCCAGTAAAACCGCCCGCTGGCCACCAGCGGCACCTGCCAGGGGTTGGGCAGGCGTGTTGTGGGCTTCAGCCACCTGGCCAGCCCCACGGGCAGGCAACAAATGCTGTAACGCTTTGCGGTTTAGCTTACCGTTGGGCAACAATGGCAATGCCTCCAAGGGCACTACTACCTGTGGCACCATATAATGGGGCAGGTGCTGGGCAAGGTGGGCCTTTATGGTGGCATCAGGCACTGCCTGCCCCTGGCTCACTACAAATGCGGCAAGCATTTTTTGGCTGGCCCCGCCATCAACTGCAGCGGCAGCAGCGGCCGTAATGCCAGGCACCAACTCAAGGGCAGCCTCAACCTCGCCCAGCTCAATCCTGAAGCCCCTTACTTTAACCTGCTGGTCAACCCGGCCTAAAAATTCAATATCACCGGTGGCCGTGCGCCGCACCAGGTCTCCTGTGCGGTACAGCCGCTGTTCAGGTATAGCCTCGCTAGGCTCAAGTTCTATAAAACGTTCTTTGGTGCGCGCCTCGTCAAACAAATACCCGCGCGCCAGCTTTGTGCCTGCCAGGTATAGTTCACCTTCTTCCCCATGGGGTACCGGTTGCATCGATTGGTCAAGAACATATGAACGTGAGTTGGGCACTGACTGGCCAATAGTAACTGGCTGGGCAGCGTCAAACAACTCAACTACGGTAGAAAACACGGTATCTTCAGTAGGGCCGTAAGCATTCAGCACACGTGCGCCGGTATTCAGCGCAAAAAACCGCTGGGCCAGTGACTGCTTCAGTGCCTCGCTGCCAAAAACAACACACCTGATGCCCTCAGGCTCCCAGCCGGTAGCCAGCAGGGCTTGTATGGCAGAGGGCACCACCACGCAGCTCTTAACCAGCTTAGCAGCGGTCAATGCTGGCAAATCAAGCATATTCTTAGCCAGCACCACCGTTCCGCCCAAAGCCAGGGTACCCAGTATTTCCATGACCGAAGGGTCAAAACAAACCGAAGTAGCGGCCAGCATGCCCTCAAGCTCATCGGCATCCAGTATGGCATCCATGGCCCGTATCATGGCCACCACATTGCGGTGCTCAACAGCCACCCCCTTGGGTTGCCCTGTTGAGCCAGACGTGTAAATTACGTAGGCCAGGTCGGTAGGTGCAGGCCCCTTTATGGTATTGGTGGCCTGCTGCCCTGCCTCGTTAAACCAAACCAGCTGTTCCACCCCCTGGCAAAGCGCTGCACAGTCAGGGTCATTCACAATAGCTGCTGCTGCGCGCGAGTGGGTAAGCATATACCGCACCCGCTCCTGGGGGTAGGCGGGGTCAAGCGGCACATAAGCACAACCTGCCTGCAATACACCCAGTAAAGTAGCAACAAGCTGCCACGTGCGGTCCATACAAACGCCTACCAATGCCCCTGGCTTTACGCCTCGGGCCGCCAGCTCGGCCGCCACCGCCTGGGCATGGTGGGCCAATAATTCATAATTAATACTTTCCTGGCCGTTAACTATGGCTGTGCGCAACGGGTGTGCCTGCACTTGCCGGGCAATAAGCCCTGAAATAGTTTCTGTAGCGTGTGGTAGTTCATTGAGTGATTCATTTAAAGGTAGGGTTAACTTTTCCATATATAATTGTTTTGTAACAGTAGAGTTGCAGACAGGATGCGCCTATGGCCTTGCCCATATATGCTTAAACCATGCATATAGTCACGCCATTAATTATTGTTGTAACACTTAAGTGTTTGACCATGAGCAGCAAAAACAGAATAGAATAACAAACTGCAAACGTAAATAAAACTTGG
>CAZXTW010001017.1:0-2507 GCA_964643525.1 uncultured Roseivirgaceae bacterium | reverse complement strand
AACCGATACGGGCATAGGCATACACCCTGATAAGCTCAACACCATTTTTGAGGCCTTTAGCCAGGCCGAAAGCAGCACCACCCGCCAGTTTGGAGGCACCGGGCTGGGCCTGGCCATTTGCAGCAAGCTGGTTAAACTTATGCATGGCACCATAGAGGTGCACAGCACCCCCGGTCAGGGCAGTACTTTTAGTGTAGAGTTAACCATGCCCAAGGGCACACCCGCCCAGGCACAGCTGCCCGGCAAACAGGCCCGGGTAAGCTATGACCTGAGCCAGGTAAAAGTATTGCTGGCAGAAGACCATGTGCTGAACCAGCTGTATGCCACCAGCATATTAGAAAAATGGGGGGCAAACACCCAACTGGCACAAAACGGGCAGGAGGTTATTGAGTTGTTGGCACACAACAGCTATGATGTTATTTTAATGGATATGCAAATGCCGGTATTGGATGGGCTTGAGGCCACCCGGCACATACGCCAGCAGCTGCAATTAAAGGTGCCCATCATTGCCCTTACCGCCAACGCCATTGTGGGCGATAGCCAGCGCTGCCTGGATGCCGGCATGGACGACTACGTATCAAAACCCTTTGAGCCTGCCGCTTTAATGCAGGCCATAGGCAGCCTTTTGCAGTTACCGGCCCTGCCTGCACAGCCTGAAGCCAGCCATGAGCCTGAGCCCAACCGCCCTGAGCCATTGGAGGTAGCCCCTTTGTATAACCTTGACAAACTTACCAGCCTGTTTCAGGGTGATACTGAGCATGTTATGAAGCTGGTGCACATGTTTTGCAAGGATACTCCAGGCAACCTACAGTTAATGCAGCAACACCTCAATGCACAAAACTACAAGCAGCTTTCGGCCACGGCCCATAAAATGAAGTCATCTATTGATATGCTTGATATTGACCTGCTCAAAGAAGACATTCGCCTTATAGAGAAATCAGCCAAGAATCACGAAAGCCTGCACCTGCTACCCGATAAAATAGCCCACGTAACTTCGGTAGCCAACCAGGTGCTGCAACAAATGCAGGCGCACCCGGTACCCTAGAGGCCTTTAAGGCCTTTTTTTACGCCCCTGGCGCGCGTCTCAATTTAAGAAAGCTTCTCGGTTTGGTACCGACAATAACCTAAAAACCACCTTATAAGGCCATTAATGGCCTTTTCTGCATTTGGTACAGCATTGGTAATTCATCTTTTAAAAACAGATAATTACTATGAGCACCAATACATACCCCCGCATATTTATTGTTGAAGACAACCCCATGTACAACGCCATGGTGCAATCAGTGCTGCAACGTGCTGGCTACACCAATGTATACAGCTTTACCAGTGGGGCGGCCTGCCTTGAGCAGTTGTATACCATGCCCGACATTGTGTTTTTAGATTATGGCCTTGAAGATATGACCGGCCTGCAGGTGCTCAAAAACATCAAGAGCTTTGACCCTGACATACAGGTGGTTTTCCTTTCTGGCCAGGAAGATATGGAAATGGCCCTGAGTACCTTAAAATATGGTGCGTTTGACTATGTGGTGAAAAACGACGAAGCCATGGAGCGCATCATTGCGCTGATGGAGCGCCTGCTACAGGTACGTACCGTCATTAAAAAGCACTACCGCAGCAAACGCCTTACCCAAAAGGTGGTGGTAGGTGCATTGGTACTGGCCAGCATTTGCCTGGCCTGCTTTACCCTTTTGTAATTCCAACCTCTGTTTTACCGGCACCCTTTCAAAGCAATATCTATGGAATCAATAAACAAGTCCTGTCTGGCACTAATAGCCATTATAACGCTTGCAGCTTTTAGCAGCTGTACCACTACCCACCTGTTTCAGGGCAGCCACACACCCAAATATGGGCACAACCTGCAAGAGCTGCTTATGGCCCCCACCCAACATACCCTGCGCCCTGATGATAAAATAAGTGTAAGCATCTGGAACCACGACAACATAAGCGTAGGCTCAGTATTTGGCATATACAACTCTAACGAGGTGTATGGCAAATGGCTGATGTTAAATGACTCTGGCCAGGTAAGCCTGCCCCGTCTGGGGCCGGTATACCTGCAAGGGCTAACTGTACAGCAGGCCGAAGCCAGGTTGGTACAGGCCTACAGTGCCATGCTGGTTAACCCCGTCATTAACGTGCGTGTGCTCAACCGCGAGGTAACCTTACTGGGTGAAGTAACTGCGCCGGGTAACTATCTGCTTGAGAAAGAAACCAACAGCCTGGCCGAGCTGTTGGGCAGGGCCGAAGGGCTTACTTTTTATGGCAACCCCAAAGCCGTGCAGCTGGTCAGGGCCGTAAACGGCCAGCAGCGCCGCTACCTCATTGACCTGCAAAAAACAGGGGCTGTAGCACAGCAGCAAATTGTGGTCATGGCTGGCGATGTGATTTACGTGCCTGAAAAGGCAGGCAAAAAGCTTGATAAAAAAGCCCCCCTGCTCATCCCCCTCTCTTCTGCTGTCACTACCGTGGGCATTATCCTCTCACTGGTTAACTAAACCAACCAAACCTAT
>CAZXTW010001016.1:0-2509 GCA_964643525.1 uncultured Roseivirgaceae bacterium | reverse complement strand
ATCATCTGTTTATCTGGCTTGTACCCTCAAAGGAGCTAACCATCAAATTTTCTGTAGGTATTTGCAGTTAATGCCTTGATTTATAGGAATTAAGGTTGGAGAAGGAGTATGGAAACATACTCCTTTTTTTGCTGGTGGGCCTCTCAATTTTTAGTGTGGTCAACCCAATTTTTTACACCTGAGCCAATACAGTACCTCATGTTTGCATAAGCACCAACAACTTCAAGCCACAATTTAATTATTAAACTATTCTAAGCTGTTTACCGATGTACTCTAAACTACTCATCCCCTGTAAAAGTACGTTTCCGTACAGTTAGTTCGATTATCCTTCGATTGACTAAGGGCATTGGTATACTCAGGGTAGATAAGTTCATAATTAAACTATTAGTAGAATAGGCAACACCAGTATTGCCATGTGCCAGGTATAAGGCAATGAGCTAATGTCCGTATTGGTTTTGCTATTGCGTGCTTACCTAACAGAATTTACACTATATTAACTGCCCGTAAAGCTTCTAAAACCTTCACCTTGTATTTATGCTAAAATTCACTACCCAAAAAAAAGGCAAAATCGGCTTATTGGTGCCTCGTTCATCCTTTTTACCCACTGCCAATGATGACTTTGTAAGCGGCATACAATTGTACATGACACTGCAAAGCCAACAGATTGACGACACCAATTGTGAATTCATTATTGAAGATATTGGTGGGGCCTCAACCACAAGTACTAAAGAAAAAGCTGAGAAGCTACTACTTTCAGATAGGGTAGATGTCATCCTGGCTTTGATTAGTTTTAGAGTAGCAGAAGATTTGTACCCATTATTTGAACGAGCGGGTAAACTACTATTAATCGCGAATATGGGGGGGCATATGCCGGCTGATTCAGCCAAAGTGCCTTTTATGTTCAGCAACACCCTGCATACATGGCAGCATACCTACAGCTTTGGTCAGTGGGCGGCTATCAATATAAAAGGTGCCGCCTTTATCTTTACCAGCCTGTATGATAGTGGTTTTGATCACTCAAGGGCATTTCACCTGGGGCACGCAGAAGCAGGTGGACAGGTGGTGGCCACACACATTACCCACGTACATCAGGAAAAGCAACCACTAGAGCCCTACTTTGAAATTACTGATTGGGATGCGTTGGATTGGGTCTATGCTAATTATTTGGGTGATAAAACGATCCACTTCTTAGAGTCAATTAAACGGTTTAAGCCAGATACAAAAATTGCGCTATCACCCTTAGCTACCATAGTTAAAGCCACAGAGGCAATTGCTGACTGGAAAACAGTCTTCCATTCGCCAGGCATATGGCCTTTAGCAAGCCCAGGTTCGGTAGCAGAAGAGTTTATCCAACAAGCGCTGAAATACTTAGAAAAATACCCTAGTCCGTTTACCCTGTTAGGTTATGAATGCGGAAAACTAGTAACAGACCTTTTTACTTTGGCCTACCTTGAAAAGGCAGATTATAATGCTCAACGCAATTACCTGCTATCTTTTACAATGGAAAGCCCCAGGGGTCAAATTAAGATGAGCTCCAGCACCCAGAATGTGGAAGCTCCCTTGTTATGGCGCGAAATGAAGGTGAGCAACAACGGGTTTGAGGTGATTCAAGCTGGGCCACTGGATCAGGTAGATGAAAATAACCCCCATTTGATTGAACTGCGCAACCAAAGCAAATCAGCCTGGCTGCATCCGTATGGGTTTTAGCAATTAGGCTCAGGTAACCATAACAAACTATACTAACTGAATTAAAATACATACGCTATTAATATGAAGATCATACTTTTTAGCAACAGTGCACTCTCTATGCCTGTTTGTTTAGATTTGGTTCAAAAGCAGCTGTTGACAGGTATTGTGGTACCCAACAGAGTACACCAGGCCAATATTGAAGTCAAGCAGTTGGCTGCACACCATAATATTCCATTCTTTGAGTCTAATAAGGCCGCTTTGAACTCAACCTTACCCCAATGGCTCAATGAACAACAGGCAGATGTACTACTGACAATCACCTTTCCATGGAAGCTACCCACAACAGTGCTATCAGCTGTAAAACATGGCGGCTACAATTTTCACTTTGGGTTATTGCCCAAATACAAAGGTGCCGACCCTATTTTCTGGCAAATGATCAACAGGGAGCAGCAAGGGGGAGTAAGTGTACACAAAATGACTGAAAGCATTGATGCGGGAGATTTGTTTGCCATAGAACAGTTACCATTAGCATTGGGTGAAACCTGGGGTATTCATGCCGGTAAGCTAAGTTTCGTAGCTTTGGGCATGGCTCAAAAACTGATCAGTGCACTCAATAGAGGTAAGGTACAGTTAAAGAAACAAACCAGTGCTGGCAAATGGTACAAGAGGCCTACAAGCCAAGACTTAACTATTCAATGTAAAAAGCAGAATGCGGATGAGATAGAGGCATTGGTCAATGCAGCCAACCCCACTTACAACGGGGCAATGACCTATTTTAAGGGTAGCCCTGTACGAATTTTAGAAGTTTCGCCGGCCGATG
>CAZXTW010001015.1:0-2510 GCA_964643525.1 uncultured Roseivirgaceae bacterium | reverse complement strand
GTCAATGGCTCACGCAGGCCGCAACACAGGTGGCTCACAGTTTTTTATTTGCCACAACCGCCAAAACACCCAGCACCTTGACAGAAACCACACCGTTTTTGGTAAAGTAGTTGACAATGTTGACATCGTTGATAAAATAAAACAAGGCGATAAAATAGAAAAGGTTACTATTGAAGAGGCTTAGGCTTCTGCACTAACAACTGGTAAAAAGTTGCTACAGCTATTGGGCTTTAAAGCGCTTTTTGTATATTTACGGTATAGTAATCTAACTACATCTTAAGAAAGACATTAGAGAAAAGCGAGGGCGTGTGCTCCTCGCTTTTTTTTATTAAGGCACCCCCATTATGTTTAAATGCCCCCCAACCTTTTGCTTTCTTTTCCTTTGTCTGGGTTTGTTGGTTATGGCCTGTGGCCAGGGCCAGAACCATGCTGCTGGCAGTGAGCATGCGTATACCAACCAGCTTATTCATGAAAGCAGCCCCTACCTGCTACAGCATGCCCACAACCCGGTACAGTGGTTCCCCTGGGGCAATGAAGCACTTGAAAAGGCTCAGGCAGAAAATAAGTTAATTGTAATTAGTATTGGGTATGCTGCGTGCCACTGGTGCCATGTAATGGAGCGTGAGTCGTTTGAAGATACCACCGTGGCCAACGCCATGAACAGCAGTTTTGTTTCAATTAAGATTGACCGCGAAGAGCGCCCCGATATTGACCAATTGTATATGGATGCCGCCAACCTGTTGATAGGCAGCGGCGGCTGGCCATTAAATGTAGTGGCCCTACCCGATGGGCGCCCGGTTTATGCCGGTACCTACTTCCCTAAAGATAAGTGGCTACAGCTGCTGAGCTACCTGCAGGATATGCACACCAACAACCCCGACCGCCTGGTGCAGCAGGCCAAAATGGTAACCGAGGGCATACAGAATATGGAGCAGCTACAGCCCCCCGGCACACCAGCCCCGCCAGACCCAGCAGCGGTTACCCAGGTAGCCAAAACCATGATTGAAACCATAGATATGCAGCTGGGCGGCAAAAAAGGTGCCCCTAAGTTTCCGCTACCGGCCAATTACGAGTTTTTGCTGAAACACTACTACCACAGTGCCGATAGTGCCGCCTTGCAGGCAGTGAATGTAACCCTTACGCAAATGGCCAACGGTGGCATTTATGACCAGCTGGCTGGTGGTTTTGCCCGTTATGCCACTGATGAGCGGTGGCAGGTGCCCCATTTTGAAAAAATGCTGTATGACAATGCCCAGCTGGTGAGCCTTTACACCCATGCCTGGCAGGTAACGCAAAACCCACTGTACAAAAAGGTGGTGCATGAAACCCTGGCCTTTGTACAAAGCGCCATGACCGCCCCCAATGGGGGCTTTTACTCGTCGTTTGATGCTGACAGCCAGGGCGAAGAGGGCAAGTATTATGTATGGCGTAAAGCTGAAGTTGACTCAGTACTGGGCCCTGATGCCGGGCTGTTTTGTGCCTATTACAACATTACCGAAGCCGGCAATTGGGAGGATGGTAAAAACATATTACACAATACACGCCCATTAGAGGCAGTGGCCGAAGAATTGAATATTACCCCGGCACAAGCCAGTGAAGCGCTTACCCAGGCGCGGCAGCAATTGCTGCAGGCCAGAGCCACGCGTGTAGCCCCTGCCCTTGACGATAAAGTGCTTACCGCATGGAACGCTCTGATGCTTACCGCCTACTGCCAGGGCTACCGCGCATTTGGCAATGCCCAGTACCTAACCGCCGCCCAAAATAATGCTGCTTTTATTGAGCAGTATATGATTCAAGACAACTTTAGGCTAAACAGAAACTTCAAGGCAGAGCAATCTGTCATTAATGCGTTTCTTGATGACTACAGCTTTACTATCGAAGCCTTTATTGCGCTGTACCAGTGCACCTTTGATGAGCAGTGGCTAAACAAAGCCCTGAAGCTGGCTGAGTATGTGCACGAGCATTTTTATGACACCAGCACTGGCCTGTACTTCTATACCTCAAGCCAGGATGCCCCACTGATTGTCAGAAAAAAAGAAACTACAGATAATGTTATACCGGCCTCTAACTCGTCGCTGGCCCGTGGGTTGTTTCAACTGGGCAATTATTTTTACCGCAACGACCTGAAAGAACGGGCCACCGCCATGGTAAATACTGTCTTGGCAGAGAGCACGCAGTACCCCAATTATTACAGCAACTGGCTTAGCCTGTATACTGATATGGCCCTACCCTACTATGAGGTGGCCATTGTAGGCGCTGAGCATGCCCAACAACGGCAGGCCATAGACCAATATTACCTGCCCAACACGCTGTTGTTGGGTGGGGCTACTGAAGGTGGTTTAGAGTTGCTGGCCAACAAGGCCATTGAGGGGCGTACCATGATTTATGTATGCCGTGAAAAAGCCTGCCTGCTGCCCGTTGCCCAGGCAGCGGCTGCTGTAAAACAAATTAAGTAAACTGCCCTAAAAACTGGTCAATGGCCTGGTTTACCTGGTCGGGCGTTTCTATTG
>CAZXTW010001014.1:0-2516 GCA_964643525.1 uncultured Roseivirgaceae bacterium | reverse complement strand
ATTGTGGGCATATCTATGCCGGTTACCAAATGGAACTACCAGGTAACTGATGCCAGCGAAATTGCTGAGGCCATTGCCAAGGCCTTTTACATTGCCCGCTCGGGCAGGCCGGGCCCCGTACTGATTGATATTACCAAAAACGCCCAGATACAGGAGTGCACGTTTAATTATAAGCGCATTACAGCCATACGCAGCTACCAGCCCCTGCCCAAGCTAAAGCCAGACCATATTGTGGCAGCTGCCATGCTGATTAACCAGGCCAAACGGCCTTTGCTGCTGGTGGGGCACGGCGTACTGTTATCACATGCCGAAGAGGCCCTGCTGGCCTTCCTTGAAAAAACCGGTATACCAGCAGCCTCTACCCTGTTGGGCCTTTCGGCAGTGCCTACCTCCCACCCCAATTATGTGGGCTACCTGGGCATGCACGGCAATTATGGGCCCAACGTAAAAACCAACGAGTGCGACGTGCTGATAGCCGTGGGCATGCGCTTTGACGACCGCGTAACTGGCGACCTGAAACGCTATGCCAAGCAGGCCAAGGTAATTCATATTGAAATTGATGCGGCTGAAATAGATAAGAATGTAAAGGCCCATGTACCCATACATGCTGATGCCCGCCAGGCGCTGGAAGCCCTGCAAGAACAGGTAGAAGAACGCCGCCATGATGAGTGGATTGCCAGCTTCAGGCAATGTGATACGGTAGAGTATGAAAAGGTAATTAAGCACGAGATGTTTCCTGAGGCGGGCAAAATCAAAATGGCTGAGGTAATGCACCAGCTCAATGAGCAAACCGGCGGCCAGGCAGTAATTGTAACTGATGTAGGCCAGCACCAAATGGTGGCCACCCGCTATTACCAGTTTCAGCAACCCCACAGCAATATTACCAGTGGCGGGCTGGGCACCATGGGCTTTGCCCTGCCAGCGGCCATAGGGGCCAAGCTGGGCCGTAACGACAGGCAAATCATAGCCATTATTGGCGATGGTGGCTTTCAGATGACCATCCAGGAACTGGGCACCATATTTCAATACAATATACCCGTTAAGATTGTGGTGCTTAACAATAACTTTCTGGGCATGGTGCGGCAGTGGCAACAGCTGTTTTTTGAGCGCCGCTATGCCAGTACTGAAATGGTAAACCCCGATTTTATTACCATTGCCAAAGGCTACAACATTAGCGCATCACGGGTGGCCGAGCGCGAAAAGCTGGCAGCTGCTGTACACGATATGCTGTATACTGAAGGCCCTTACCTGCTGGAGGTTACGGTAGAGAAAGAAGAAAACGTATTCCCGATGGTGCCCTCGGGCGAGTCGGTTTCTAACATCAGGCTTGAGTAGTTCATTCACATTGCAGACTCACTAACCATGCAAGAGCAAGACAAAAGCATATACACCCATGATTCAGGCCGGGCCAGCGAGCAGGCCTTTACCATATCGGTACTGTCAGAAGATAAGGTAGGCCTGCTACAGCAAATTACCATACTGTTTACCCGGCGGCGCATCAATATTGAAAGCCTCAATACCTCAGAGTCTGAAGTAGAAGGCGTATTTCGCTACACCATTGTGGTGCACACCTCGCGCAACCAGGTTGAAAAGCTGCTGAAGCAAATCAAAAAGCTGATTGATGTGCTGGGCGCCTTTGTATATACTGAAGAAGAAATTCACTACCAGGAAATTGCCCTGTACAAGGTACCTACAGATGCCTTTACCGGCAACCATATTGAAAAGCTGGTGCGCAACAACGGGGCACGCATACTGGGCATTGAAGAAAAGCACATTATTATAGAAAAAACCGGCCATAAAGATGAAACCACCGCCATGCTGGAGGTGCTGAGGCCCTATGGTGTGCTTGAGTTTGTACGCTCGGGCCGGGTGGCCATTTCAAAATCAAGCAGGCGCACCTCGGTGTTTCTGCAAGAGCTTGAGCTGATTAGCCGCATACCACGAGACGTAAATATGAAGTACCTCAAGGTAAGCGACGAAGAAATACAGTAAACGAAACAATTAAGACATAAGCAATAACCTAACCGGTTAACAATTAACAATTTACAAATATGGCAAAGATCGATTTCGGTGGTGTAGTAGAAGAAGTCATCACCAGAGAAGAATTTCCGCTGAACAAAGCCGTTGATACCCTGGCCTCAGAAACTATTGCAGTAATAGGCTATGGTGTGCAAGGCCCCGGCCAGGCACTGAACCTGAGAGACAATGGCTTTAACGTAATTGTAGGGCAGCGTAAAAACTCGCCCACCTGGGACAAAGCCCTTGCCGACGGCTGGGTAGAAGGCGAAACCCTGTTTGAAATAGAAGACGCCTGCCGGCTGGGCTCTATTATACAGTTTTTGCTAAGTGACGCTGGCCAGATTACGCTATGGCCTACGGTGCTAAAGCACCTGACCTCTGGTAAAACGCTGTACTTCTCGCACGGCTTTGGCATTACCTTTAATGACCAGACGGGCATTATACCCCCACCAGATGTTGATGTGGTACTGGTAGCGCCTAAAGGCTCGGGCACCAGC
>CAZXTW010001013.1:0-2520 GCA_964643525.1 uncultured Roseivirgaceae bacterium | reverse complement strand
CGTAAATATAGATAAAAGGTATACCCTGTAGCTAATACCGCTGTTTTTCTGTCCAGCCTGACGAAGTCGGAAAAACATGACACCTTATTATATAGGTGCGCTGTGGTGGCCAGCTTCCGAGTCCCGCCCTACAACCCGGCCCATTGCTAAAACAGGCGTTGGCAATGAATAATGAATAGTTAATAAGTAATAGCCCTGTTCAACACAAGAGCAGCGCCTATGCTTATTTTTTTGATTGCCTCAAGCACCATACCCCGGTACAGCAAACTGTAATCTGGTAAGTGCCGTACCTGCCAACACTCGCCTAACTTATTGATTAACATTTACATTTAGCATATTGCTGGCTTTACCAATAGCACTGCAATACCGTTGAAAACCGCCCGCATTATTAATTATCCATTGTCAGTTTTCAATTGATTAGAGGTTGCTCACCGATAAAACCCTGGCACTCATCTGATTTTGGCAGGCAGGCATTCAGTTATTGGCTACATTGCTTAATGTATTTTCTGAAAGTATGCGCACTCAGCTAAAAAGTTTATTGCTCACTTTGAGCTTTTTATGTAGCTGCCAGGCCACCTTAGGGCAAACAGACAGGCAGGCAAGCTGGCTGTTGGTACACGATTATGAAGGGGCCTTTACCCCAACACATGTACTTCAAAAAGCCCCAGATAAAACATTTGCAGCCGCAGCCCCCTCAATTACACCTGGCTTTGTCAGCCACCCGGTATGGGTGTATACTACCGTTGAAGCTAACCAGGCACAGTACCTGCTAATTGACAACCCCATGATTAAGCAGGTAGATTTTTACCTGGTAACCAACCAAACCATTACCCAGCATACAAGCCTTGAGTATTTACGTGATACCCAAACCCGGCAAAGCAACAGCCCTACCCTGCACTTTAAAATACCTGCGGGCTTTCACGGGCAGGTAATGCTGCGCGTTGCTGGCCCAGATGCCTTGATATTGCCCATTAACTGGGTAAGTGAAGCGGCCATCAGCAATAAGCTGGCCCAAAAGCAAAGCATAGGTTACGGTATTTTTGGGGCCATTGCAGCGCTTATTATGCTGTACCTGGTTTATGCCATTTCATTGCGCGATAAGAATTACACCTTATATATGGTGTATGCCTTTGCTGTGCTGGCATCAATACTGAGGCTTACTGGCCTGTTGTATTATTGGTTTGAGCTGCCCGAGTTTTTTCATAACCACAGTTCAATCTTTGAAACCGCAATTGCCATTGGTGCAGGCATATTCACAATAAACTTCCTGGCCCTGAAAGCCCACAGCCCACTATTGTACCGGGTAGTATGGGGCATGGTAGCCCTACAAGTGCTGTGCCTACTGGTAACCCTGGCAGGCTACAACCAGTTGGCATTGATTATTACCGAGGCGGTGGCCGCCGTGTTTATACCTACAGCTATTGGTATTAGCCTGTGGGTATGGAAAGTTAAAAAGCACAAAGCCGCCAAATACTATTTGCTTAGCTGGTGCGCCTTGTTTGTGGGGGCCAACCTGTATATGGCGCAGAATATAGGTTTGATTCAAACCAATAATGAGCTGATGAGCCATGCCGTTGAATTGGGCCTTTTAACAGAAATGGCTCTGCTGGCGGTAGGCCTTTCAAAGCGGGTTGACCACATCAGGAAGAAGAATATTGCCCTGCAAAATGAAAACATCAAAATATTATCAGACCATAACAGGCAGCTTGAAACACTGGTGGCCCAACGCACCAGCAACCTTGAAGCGCAAAACGATAAGATAAGAGAGCAACAACAACACATTGCCGAGATTAATGCCACACTTGAAGAAATGGTGCAGCTGCGCACCCAGCAGCTGGAAGAGAAAAACAAAAAGCTGGTTGACTATGCCTATTTTAATGCCCACAACGTACGGGGCCCTATTGCACGCATTTTGGGCCTTACCTATTTGATACAGCATTTTAATGAAGACCCCACAGAGTTTATTGATAAGATAGACCTCTCTGCCAAAGAGCTAGACGAGGTTGTGAAACAAATCAATACTACCCTGAGCTATTCTAATGATATAGCGGTGGGCAAAACCTAAGCCTACTTTTTTATTTTAGTTGCGCTAAACAGCAAAGCCCGTTGCTGTAAACCGCCCCATAAGCGCAAATACATTATATTTACGGCAATGTAACACACGCTACGCTATGCAGTATAGAACCATACTTGTTGTACTTCTTTTAATTGTTGGGCAGGTACACCTGGCACAGGGCCAGGAGCAGGCCAGTGAAAACGCCGTACTGTGGAAAATTACAGGCCATAACCTGGACCAACCCTCTTACCTGTTTGGCACTATTAATTTTTTGCCGCGCCGGGCCTACTCACTGCCAAAGCCCGTGAAAGACGCGCTGAAAGACTGCGAAGTGCTGGTAACCAAAAACCTGAACGACGCCCGCAGCCGCAAAGAGTTTAGAAAGGCCGTGCGCATACCTGGCGACGGCCAGATTAACGATTACCTGACCGAAGATGAACTGAACCAGCTGCGCCTGCTGATGC
>CAZXTW010001012.1:0-2522 GCA_964643525.1 uncultured Roseivirgaceae bacterium | reverse complement strand
CCGTCCCCTATACACCAGTGACGGAACCAACCGTGTAAAAGAGCAGGCACTTGCTGGTGATACTCACAAATTGAAGGCCTCTGATCCTAAAACTATTCAAACGTATTATTTACAGGCTTCTGACGGCGAGCTGGTAAGCCTGTTTGGCCAGGAAGCACCGCCTGTAAGCCAGGTACAAAAAGTGGTTACTGTTGACCCCAACGGCGTGGCCACCAGCACCATCATTGATATGGATGGGCAGGTGCTGGCTACCGGCCTGGTAGGTAACGACTCTGGCGGGGCATTAAGTGATTTACCCGCCAACACCATCAACACCGTTACAGAAAACATCACGGGTAACGTACCTACCGGCCCCTACCAGCTGGTTAACACCAAACCCCTGTTGTTTACAGCACCCACCACCATCAACCTGGCCTACAGCTTTGGCCCGGCAGAAGTGACTGACCTGTGCAGCAGCATGTGCCAAACCTGTGACTACACCATTACCTTTACCCTGGTTGAAAAAAACAACCCCGCCATAAGCCCCCTGTTAACCCCCATTGACCCTATAGTCATTAACCCGCAAACCTGTGGCACGGTAGCTGCCAGTAGCTTTACGCGTACCATTACCCTGCCTGCCAATACCGAGTTTGTACTAACCCGCACCATTACAGCCAACACCGCTGGCGGTATTGATACCTGGCTCAACACCACCAACAGCCACTATGAAAACGCTATTGATGCTGCACTGGTGGTTGACGGCAAAACCATTGACCAGTGGGTGGTAGAGGCTGACCTGAACCTGTTTTACCAGAGGCTTACTGACCTGGGCTACACCTTTGATGCCGCCAACAGGCGCTTTGAAGTACCTGTAAGCTATGGCACTGACCCCAGCTGTACCAATGAGGTGCTGTACATACCTTATTATGAAGAGTGCCCCGAGTTTGGCCTTGATGCCAACAACAACATGAACGGCCTTAACTACGAGCAGTGGTTTGAAGGGGCCTGGGCGGGCGAAACCTTCTTAAACCACCCCAACCTGCCCAACACATTGGGGTACATTTACTTTAACGACCGCCAGCTGGGCAGCAAAATATACTTTCAGCCAGGCCAGGTGCAAACGCTCATTGAAGATATGGTGGCCCAAAACAGCCCCACCCTTACCCATGAAGATACCTGGGACGTATGGCTGAAAGAAACTGAGCGGTACAAAGCCTGGCACGAAGCCTTTGACCCATCGGCCCCACAACCCGGCAACCAGGGCAATGCGCGCCCCACAGAAAACAACATGCTACAGCGCTTTTTAGATGGGGTTGACCAACTGCTGCTGCGCCGCAAAGACCCCGCCCAGGAAGGCATTTGTGATGACGACCCCAACACCGTGCGCACCCACGTTAAAAAAGACAAACCCTACGGCCAGCTAAACGGCGTTGTATTAAACTATGCCATTACTGAGGCCTTTAAACTGGTATACCTCAATGATAACGACCCTGGCTACCCACCGCACCCTACCCCGGTTGATGTACTGAAAGACATGCGCGGCATGGCCCGCACCAGTGTGGCCACCCAGGCCGATTTCAGTGCACTAAGCAATTGTGACAAATACACCCTGTACCGCTACACCATGAGCCAGGCTACTGACCCCGAGCTAACGCCGGGCCAGATTTATGCCAACATATTAAACAGCTGCCAGGAGGTGTGCGACACCAAGCGCGAGCTATTTAAACAGGCACTGGCCGCCAAACTAGTCAACAACTTCAACTCTGTAGCCTTTCAGTACCACCGCTGGCAGTTCAATGAATTTAGCCAAACCTACCTGTTGGTGTATGACGAGCTGGCCAACGCCAGTGACCCTGGCGTTACCTATTATATTGAAGAATGCGCCCTCAACACCATGGTAGAGGCATTGGTAAGCAACTGTGCAGACAACTATTGCAATGCCAACCTGGGGGCAGACCCCGTAAACAACCCACAATTGAGCGCTGCCGACCAGCTGGCCATTGAACAGGTATTTACCTACAACTTTGAGGTTGACGTGCACCCCACCAACAACTGCCCGGCTGGCTATGACCAGATAACCCTTACACAGGCTGGGGCCAGCGGCGGCAACAGCTTTTGGGCAGGCAATATGCAGGGGGCTTTTAGCCTGGGCAACGGCACTGCCATTGCTGAACGTGCCACTATGAGAGATGCCATAACCGATGGCAGCGGCAACATATACTTAACCGGAACAGTCAGTAATGACAGCGACTTTGACTTTAAAAACAATGGCATTAGCCAGGTGGTAAATGACCTGACTGATGTATTTGTGGCCAAGTACGACCTGAACGGCAACCTGCTTTGGGCCAGGCTTTTTAATGACACCTACTATGAAAGCTTCAGCCATATTGCAGTTACCCCTGGGGGCGATGTATTCATTGCCTACCTCTCTGATGACAACCTGCCCCTGTATGCTGAAGATGACATCATTGACACGCAAAACCGGCCGTCCACACCGGGCAGCACCATATACATCAAGCACCTCAATACCAATGGCCTGGTGC
>CAZXTW010001011.1:0-2524 GCA_964643525.1 uncultured Roseivirgaceae bacterium | reverse complement strand
AATTTAGTGGTTTATTAATCCTTAAACTACTGTCTGCTTTTAAGGGAGTACTTCATTCTGACAGTCCGAAAGCCTTATTCTGAAGTTCTGGAAGCCTTATTCTGAAGTTCTGGAAGCCTTATTGTTAACTTGTGTAAGCTTTATTGTCAACCTGTGCAAGCCTTATTGTTAACCTGTGTAAGCTTTATTGTTGACCTCTCGTAGCTTTATTGTTGATTTGCAGTAGCCTTATTCTGGTGGCCTGCCTCGTATTGATATATTATGCCACTCCTCAAGGCTATGTATTCACGAAATGCGTTCGATTTGACTTCATTGCTTGCAAACAACATTGTTATGTAGCTGTATCAGCGAAGTTGGTTGTACAGGGCAAAGTTTTCATCATCAAAGCATACAAAGGTTACCTCACGTATGCCGCTGTGCTGCTCTTGAAAAAAGTTTTTGACTGCTTCAGTGGCTACCTGTGCTGCTTGCGCTTTAGGGTAACCGTATACCCCTGTGCTAATGTTGGGAAAGGCAATGGTAGCCACCTGATGTTGCATGGCCAATATTAATGCGTTTGTGTAGCAACTGGCCAGCAGATGGGGCTCATTATTGGTACCCCCTACCCATACAGGCCCAACAGTATGTATTACATATTTGGCAGGCAGGTTACCAGCAGTTGTGATTACCGCCTGGCCTGTGGCGCATTTACCCTGCCTGGCCCTGATGGCCTTGCATGCCTCCAATATAGCTGGACCACCCTTGCGGTGAATGGCCCCATCAACCCCACCCCCACCCAGCAAGCTGCTGTTGGCTGCATTTACAACAGCATCGGCCTGCACTGTAGTTATATCTGCCTTGATAGTTTTGATTGTTGGCTCCATAATTGTTGTATATGCATGAATGGAAGTTGGCTGTTAATTACCTCAGAACAACAAGTGTGTACCTGTACCTAATACCCAGTATAACAAGATAGCTAAAAAAAATAAAACCACCCCGCCAGCAAAGTAGGGTGGTTTTTGAACAATAGAACGATTGAATATAATTTAGGAATTTGGAGCTGTTTTAATTGGCCACTGAGTTTTTACGCAGCTTATCTGCAAATACCTTTTTAAACTTCTCAATTTTAGGCCTGATCAAAAAGGCACAATAAGGCTGGCCAGGGTTATTGTTGTAATAATTCTGGTGGTAGCCCTCAGCTTCTGAATAATTGCTGATGGGTACAACTTCTGTCACGATTGGGTTATCCCAAGCACCAGACTTGTCAAGGGCAGCTTTGTATTTTTCTGCCAGTTGCTTCTGGCTGTCATTATGGTAAAATACCGCCGAGCGGTACTGTGGCCCTACATCATTGCCCTGCCGGTTCAAGGTGGTGGGGTCGTGTGTTTTCCAGAAAACCTCAAGCAGCTCATCGTAAGTTATGATCGAGGGGTCGTAGGTAATCTGCACTACTTCGGCATGGCCGGTGGTGCCAGCACATACCTCTTTGTAAGTAGGGTTTTTAACGTGGCCGCCCGCATAGCCAGATACTACCCGGCTTACGCCCTCTAAGTTTTGAAAAATTGCTTCTGTGCACCAGAAGCACCCATTACCAAAAGTGGCTAATTCCATATTTTCAGGTATTTTTTGACTTGTTGTTGAGTTATTGTTTACTAAACTGCGCCCGTTCAGCTCATTGTCTTGTAGCCGTTGTGCACACCCCGTGGTGTGCATCAACACCACTAGGCTTAAAGTAAACAATATAGCAATTGGTTTAAGCATTTTTTATAATTGGTTTTGCATTGATTTAACAGTGCCCTACGGGCATTAGTTCTCAAGCTTACAACCATTTGGGCTTTTACGGTGTCGTTAGGATGACATGGCCAACACAGCACTTTAAAATGGACTGGGTAACCGACAATTTTTTGTTCTATATTAAGGTTTCAATTATAGGTATGCGCGTTTAATTGACCAACCCACTGTTTATGCATAAACAATTACTCATTCTTATATTATACCTCCTCCTTCCGCAAATTGTACCTGCCCAAAAGGGGCCGCACGGGCCGCATGCATATGCTCATAAGCACCAACACCAGCACCAGCCTCAGGGGCAACTCAGGTTTATTGAAAACCTGAACCAATGGCCCAAGCCAGTGCAGTTTAAGGCATCAATACCAGGAGGGCAGCTGTATTTAATTAATGATGGGTTTGTGTATGACTTCTATGACCCCAATGCCATTGCCCGGCACGAGGGCCCCAAAAGGGGCAATACCCTGACAAAAACAGCCCCCGAGTTTATGAACCGGCATGCCCTGAAAGTTACTTTCGTGAATGCCAATACTAGCCAACCCCAGGGAACTGAACCTTATACTACACAGTATAATTACTACCTGGGCAATGACCCTGCCAGCCATGTGGCAGGCGCGCAGGGTTATAACCGCATTACGTACCCCCAATTATACAAAGGCATTGACCTGGCTGTTTATGCAGTGCACAACCAGCTTAAGTATGACCTGATTGTAGCCCCTGGTGCCAACCCCAACCGGATTAACATACAATATGAAGG
>CAZXTW010001010.1:0-2535 GCA_964643525.1 uncultured Roseivirgaceae bacterium | reverse complement strand
ACTGGTTAAGGGGTACTGGCGCTGCATCCAGTGCAGGCGGTTTACCAATGAGCGGTGCTTAATGAGCACGCCCTTGGGCTGGCCGGTAGAGCCAGAGGTATATATCAGGTAAGCCGGGCTATCAGGGCTGGTATTGTTTACAGCCTCAGCCGCTGTTTTGGGCATTGTGGCCAGGTCAATAGCAGGTACTACCTCCTGGTAGGGGGCCGTGCCTTCGGCCGGGCCTATCAGCACAGCGCAGCCACTGTTTTCTAACACATACCGGGTGCGCTCCTGCGGGTTGTGGCTACTTAAGGGCATGTATACCGCACCCGCCTTTAATATACCAAATATGGCCACCATCAGGTCAGTTGAGCGGTCCATAAGCACACCAACTACTTTGCCGGTAGTGTCATTGCCCAGCTGGGCCTGCAGGTGCGCAGCCACGCGGTTGGCCTGCGTGTTTAGCTGGCCGTAGGTTAACTGCTGCAGGCCTGCCACCACAGCCACCTGGTCGGGGCTTTTGGCCACCTGCCCGGCAAACAGGTCAATAATGGTTTGCCCGGCAGGAAAATCAGCCACAGTATTGTTAAACTGGGTTAGTATCTGCTCTTTTTCAGCCTCAGGTATGAGTACTACCTGTGCCACTGGGGTGTTTTTCTGGCTCAACAGGGCCTCTAACAGGTGCCAGTACAGCTGGCCAATGCGCTGCGCCTGCTGCTCAGTAAAAGCCGCCGTAGCATAGGTCAGGTGCAGGGCCAGTTGGGCCTGTACAGAAAAGTTAAAGGTAAGTACAGGGTTCAGTGCGCCCAGTGCTTCCGTATGCTGTAACCCCTCTACCAGCATGGCCACGGCAGGCAGGCTTTCAGGCTGCTGCCCTGTAGGCTCAAGTATTTTCTGCAACGGGTAGTTGCCATGGCCCAGGTCCTGGCGCAGGCCCTGCTGGGTTTGTTGCAGCAGCTGGCCAAAGGGCCCTTCAAAGCTGGTGGTTCTGACGGGTACCACACTGTTAACGGTACCGTTGTTTACTGTGGTGCCATAGGCCGGGGTAAACAGGGTTACCTCCTGGGCAGTGGCATATTTCTGGGCCAGTACGCTCAAAGCAGTGAACAGCACCATATGCTTGCCTTTGGCAGCAGCCGTTACCCCATGCAGGCGTTCGGCCAGTGCCGCAGGGGCAGGTACCGCCACAGTTGCTGTGGCACCGGTGGCTGTGTAGGCATCGGTACTGTTAAAGTAGTTGCTAATGGTTGCCCCTTGCAGGCGTTCGTCCCAGTATTTTTTAGCCAGCACATTATTGGCCCCGTTGGCAGTTTGGTTTTGGGCAGTATCCAGTGTTTGTGCTTCAGTCAATGGCTCAGTAGGCATTGGTTCCGTTTGTTTAATTTGGGTGTGGTTGGTATTGGTAATGGTTTACTGATGCGGCGGCTCAGTATTCAGAGTAGGGCTTGTAGTCAAGCATGTCTTCATAGCGGCGCTCAACCTTGCGGGTCAGGGCGTCAAACTCAATCTTGAAGCCAATGGTGTTGGCTATCCACTGGCGTGAGTCTTTGGCAATTTGCTCATCAACCAGTTTGAGGGTATCCAGCTGGGCAGCCAGCACATTTAAGCGGCAGGCCCGCTCAAGGCATACCATATACATAATGGCCGTTTCAATGGTATCGCCACAGGTAAGGGCCCCGTGGTTGGCCAGTATTACCGCATTTTTGCCTTGTATGGATTTAGCTATAGCCAGCGAGTCATCAGCATCAATTACCGGACCGCCATAATGCTTGTGCAAAATGTGGTTGTCATAAAACATGGTGCAGTTCTGATCTATCGGGGCAATGGGCCTGTCAAGCGCAGAAAATAGGGTGCTCCATGGCGAGTGGGCATGGGCAATGCAGTGCACGTCAGGGTACATTTCATGAATGGCCGAGTGGATGCAGAAACCGGCTACGTTTACCGGGTGCTCCCCTTCTACCACCTCGCCTGCTTTGTTTACCATAATCAGGTTATCGGGCGTAACCTCTTCACACATAAACCCAAAAGGGTTTACCCAAAACAGGTCTTCACTATCGGGCACCTTCATGCTAATATGGCCACTAATGCCGCCCTCGTCAAGGTTTTCCATGGTCATAATGCGGTAAGCTGCCGCCAGTTTGTACTTGAGGTGCTCAGGGTTGTTTTCCATCTCAAGCTTTTCCATGAAATACATGGCCGTTTCACGGCGTGCGTGGTCTACTCCGCTTTGGTTGGTTTCCATCTTGGCAATCGGTTTTAGGGTATTGGGTTATAGTGAAAAGCTGATTTCTTCTTCATCGGCCACCAGTGAGGTATTGCCACCAAACAAGCCGGCCAGCGGCCCAGCAGCCAGGGCTGCCAGATCGGCCAGCAGGGTGTTGTACTGGGCAATCATGGCCTCTACCTCTGCCTGGTTAAAGTAGCGCTCGGCATATTCAAAGCGGCAGTTAAAGGTGGTTTCGTCTTCTGTGATGAACAGCGTTAACGGGTACTTGCTGGTGGCTGTGGCCATGTTGTAGGCCTTAAACTGTATTTCTTCAGTCTTAACATCTT
>CAZXTW010001009.1:0-2539 GCA_964643525.1 uncultured Roseivirgaceae bacterium | reverse complement strand
AAGTTGAGCGGCACGGTAAACGTATCATTAAAATAACGGTGCCGTACGGTATCTGCATCCGTCAGGGCGGCACCACCATCGCCCCAAATCCATACATACTCAGTGCCGGGTGGGTTGTCAGATGCATTTAAAAAATCAATATCATATGGGGCGCAGGCGGGGTTGGGCCCCAGCACCTGCAGGCTGGCCTCTGGCTGGGCATGTACCCGCACCACCAGGGTTGAATCGGCCGTGCAGCCCTCTAGTGTAGTGGCCAACAGGTTAACGGCAAACAGCTGGCTGGCATTGGTAGTATTTTCAAACGTATAAGCAAACAGCAGGGCTGTGTCTGGCCCATACTCAGTAATGCCTGTGGTCAGGTTAGTAACCGTCCAGTACAACGTATCGGTATTGATGGCGCTGTTGTTAATGGCTACGGTCAGTGGCCCGCAGCCCACTGTATCGCTTAGCGTAAAGTTGGCTTGTGGCAGCTCGTGCACGGTAGCGGTTAATGGGGCGGTACTGGCACTGCTACAGCCCAGGGGCGTGGTGCCCAACAGCACCACCTCGTAGCCACCGGGCTGGTCAAAGGCCACGGTAAAGGTGCCAGCAAGGCTGCCGGTAGTGGGTGTAATAATTTGAGGTGGGTTGGCCCCGAAGCGTATTTGTAACTGCCATGTCGTACCCGGCACAGGGCTGGCCGTAGTATTTTCAAAGCTGGCAGTAAATGGGGCACAGCCGTTGTCAGGCCCAACAAAGGCCAGTGCAGGCACCAGGGTGGGCTCGCGGCGCAACAGGCGTTGTACCAGGGTAGTAACCGGGCTGGGGCAGTTGTTGCTGTTCACTGTGGCAAGGCTTACGGTAACGTTTAAATTGGGCTGCGTGGCCAGTGGGCGGGTAAAGGTGGCCGTAACCTGGCTGCTGTCAGCACTGTACAATAGGGTGGCGGGTACCACCGAAAACTGCCACTGGTAGCTAAACAGGCCCGGTTGTGCTGCAACAAAGGTATAAGTAGCCTCAGTACAACCCTCTACCGTATCAGTCACAGCAAAGGCCGATGATGGCACTGGGGACACACGTATGGTTTGGCTGGCCGGCTCAATACAAATGCCGCTTTTTTCGGGGGCCAGCTGCACAGTATAACTCAATACATTGGCCCCGGTATTGGCAAAGGTATATTGCAGGGTGCCGTAACTGGCAGCGGTAGTATCTGTCTGGGCAACACGGTCAACCACGGTGCCACCCAGAGTAACCAGCCAATACAGTGTATCGGGGGCCAGGGTCAGCGTACTGCTATCAGCTGTAAAGTTGACAGTAATGGGGGCGCAGTTATTGGCCGCAGCATCATAATCAGAGGTAAAGCCTGCGGGCGGCGCAGCCAGTACAGTTACGTTTATGGGCGGGCTGCTGGCAAAGCAACCGTTGGTGGCTATGCTGCGCAAAAACACACGGTAGGTGTGGTCAATAGTGCCGGGCTTGTTATTGGTAAACGTTCTGGTAAACAAACCACTAAAACCGGGGTCTGTTGGGCGCTGCACAGAGTCAACCACAAAGCCGTTGCCATCGTCAGCATCAACCAGCCATTCATAGCGGTCAATCGTTACACCAGCGGGCTGGTTGCCCACTGCTGTGTTGGTCAGGGTTAGCGTAAAGTCAGGGCAGTTGGCGGTATCGGTAGCCGGTAAAAAGGTGGCCACTGGCTGTGGCAGCACCACCAGGCTGCCCACCGTCAGGTCAGTACAACTGGTGGCGGCAGTAGTTACCTGCAGGGCCACGGTATAAGTACCGGGGGCCAGGCTGCCCAGGCCAGGTGCAGTAAACGTACCGGGGGTAGCCGTAAATGTAGTATCGGCAGTAAAGGTTACACCGTCATAATCAAAATCATAAGCATAGCTGGCAATCACATCGCCATTCACTACCACAGGCAGGCTGCTTAAATCGGTAATGGTGGGCACGCTGCCCTGGCATACCGTATCGGCACTGAAGCTGGCTACCGGGTTGGCATACAGGTGTATGGTACGCTGTGTACGCCCCACACAGCCCGTGCCACCATCATTGGCTACGGCCCGCACCCGGTACGACCCTGGCGTGACCAGTGTCCGGTAAATGGTATCCACAGGGTTGTTCAGCACAGTATCAGCCGTGGTAAAATCGTCACGTACAAAAAAGGTCCAGGTGGTGTCAGTATCTACCGGCGAGGGAATCACGGTGGCACCATCCAGCAAAAAGCCCAGGCGGTAACCACCGGGCCGCTCACACAGGTTAATGGGCGAGGCGGCCCCTGTACTGTCAAAAATGGCAATGACAGGCAGCGGAGAAGGAATAACCGTAACCTGAAACGGTGGCGAAGTTTCTACCGCACAGTTTTGCACATTGGGTGCGTTGTTGGTTACGTTTACCGTTACATCATACACCCCTGCAGCCAGGTACTGGTGGGTGTGCGGGCCAATGCCAGTTACAGTAGTGCCGTCGCCAAAATCCCACTCATAAGTAAAGTTGGGGTCGGGCGTGCCGGTATAATTAAAGGTAACGTCTTGCTCAATGCAGTAAGGCCCCAGGT
>CAZXTW010001008.1:0-2547 GCA_964643525.1 uncultured Roseivirgaceae bacterium | reverse complement strand
ATCCGCGCTTTTAATGATGTGGGGGTTGAGTTGATTTTATTGTATGTAGGCGAAACCTTTCAAGTTTAACAATTTCATGCTTTTGGGTAGGCCGCATGCTTTAAAACTACCATTTTGGGGCATGGCATATCCTTATAGGTTTGTGCATTTTTGTAATAACCTATCCAAAACAAAATACCAGTAACCCGTTATTGAGCTGCAGCCTCGCCCCGGCGGGGCTGTTTCTTTTTAAGCTGGCTTAGGCTGGAGGCGGTTCTTTGTCTTTAGTTCCTTTGCCTTTTTTGTGTAAAGTGTTGGTTTTTTGGGTGTTAGTTGGGTTTTGTTTGGCTGGTTTTGCAACCCGTTTTGTAGTGGCTGCCGCCGTATTTTTCGTGTTGGTATTTTGCAATGGCAGGGCAGGGGTTGGTGTTTGCTCAGGTTGTTGCATAAAGTGTTTGATGCCGGCATGGTAGGCGCTTTTGCTGCTCCACTTCAGGGCCAGGCCTTCCAAAAACTGCTTTTTGTGGGGCAGGGTAAGCCAGTAGCGCGTGCTGAATACGGCCTGGGCAAACTTTTTGCGCTGGGCCAGCTGGCTGTTGGTGGGTGGCTTCAGGCTGGGCCTGGGGTAGGCGCAGGCCACGGTTATGTTGCCGTAGCGCTTAAACACTACCTGCTTGCCTAGCTTGCCCCGCAAGTGGCTGGTAATAAGGTTGTTGACTACTATGGCCATGGTGGTATTTGTTTAATTCTGGTTTAGTGGCAGGCAAGTGCCCCACACCCCAAAGCTACCCATTCCCCACCAAACCCCCAAACCACTTACTGTATATAATACAATTTAGCTATAAGCCACTATACAGCTTTGTCAATCGAACTAGTAACGAATAAAAAGTATACTCATGCCCTACATACATAATAGGTAGGAGCTGATGATTATAGGTATAGTGATAGTATATGGTTTGGGTGTAGCAATTGAGTTGCCTTTTGGCACAGTATGCCATCAGTAAGTAGGGTGCAGTAAAAGGATGGGAAGTAAAAGTACCTGCCAGTGTAACAGATTGTACCTACACGTTTGAGGTATGGGTAGTTCTATATATATTGCTCTACTATACGATTAACTCAAAATTGACAAAATACACACTGCATGTTGGTTGAAAATCAGGGCATCTTCATTGCCTACACCTCTTTGCCTTTTGGTAATGAAGATCAATTTTACCGAGATAACCTGGAAAAGATATTTTCTAATTATAAGGATGGCCCTATCCCTGAAAAAAAAGATGGACTGAATTATATCCCACGTCCGTACGTCATGTTTGGTGAAATGGATATAGCAGTGATAAGTTTGATAGATAACTTTGAGTTTCCTGTGAGGTACTTTAACCCTAGCCGACTCAAAAGGAAAGATGGCGATAAAGGTCATTCGTTTTCGGTACAAGTTAACACTGGATTGCATTATCGAATAGAGGGTGTAGATGATGGCTACGATGAACGACAAAGTAAAAACGCAACTGATGTTGGGTCTGAACAGACCATAATTCAGAAAAAAGCGATTAAGACTTTTTTAAAGAACCGTATTGAGCAAAAGGATAGTAAGTCACAATGTGTCACAACAGATGATCAAAAGAAAAGGTACCCCTTTATAGGTATAACTAGTTTTAAACTGAACTTTTCATTACTAATTGGTACAGGCCTTGAATACCTGAAGCTTGTGTTACATACGTTTGAACGGGTAATTCAAGACTGTAAAGGTAAAGTCAATAATAGAAATATTGTGTTTGATCACATCTTGTTTCAGAGCTTTGGTTGGAATGAACTAACATTGGTGACATTTAGCAACAGTTATGTGGCTATGTCCGAAATAGTTGTCAACCTGCGTTCATTGAGAGTCGAGCGGCTACTTTTTGAGTGTAATGATCATTTTCCTGATGAAGTGTGCTGTCTGGAAAATAGGGCCTTAATTCATGAGATACTTAATGATCAAGACTGGAAAAATGCGCACTTAGTCACTTCTTCTCATTCAAGGTTTGGCTATGATTTTTTAATTACTAAAGCTTGTAATGATTTTAATGAAGTGGATGATCTTGACAAAAGCTCCAATAGAGAAAGGCATCAAAAGCAATTCGATAAATTTCTCGAGAAGTATTTTTATCCCATTGTAGATGAGGAAGAGCAAGTGTTAATTGTGCCTAAATGGGATTTTAAGCCAGGCCATGTTGAACATGCTTTTAAAGTATTTCCTGATGAACTACTACCTGAAGGTGAAAAATATGAGAATGATGCTAAAAATTTAAAACGAGGTAGTTATTACGTAGAGATAGGCAGTGGGCATTGCCAAAGTAAACCATTAACCAAGTTTAATAAGCTTCACTTATTATTGGCAATAATTACGAATGAAAAAATCAGGAAGCATTTGAGGCGGGTAGTAACAACATTAAGAGTGCAGGTAAATGTAACTGAAATAAACCGAGAGCCTGAGGGTGATTCAATGTATTATATAGACCCATACTTAGAGCTTTACGTTAAGCCAGAAGAGCTTAGTTTACAAGAGGTTAAAAGTAACTTACAACTCAT
>CAZXTW010001007.1:0-2549 GCA_964643525.1 uncultured Roseivirgaceae bacterium | reverse complement strand
CTCGTCATCTGTGTTGGCAGTCAGGGTAATGGGCTTAACGCCGTTGGCTGTTAAGGTAAGGGTGGCAGGCATTTGCTGGCTGGTGGCACTGTCATATACCCGGCCAAACAACACAATTTCGGCCGTAACGGGCTCCATGGTAAAGTCTTTGGTAAAGTCGCCTTTAATGGGCGCCTTTGTCAGGTCATAGGCATCAGTAGCATCAAGGTACCCTTCGTGCCATAGCCTGAACTGGTAGTTGCCTCGGTCTCTTATAACGGCCGTGTATTGCCCCTGGCCGTTGGCATCAAGGTATTGGGTGGCAATACCCTCTGCCTGAAACTCTATTTGAACATTGGGTATAGGCAGGCTGGTTTTGGCGTCATAAACAGTGCCATTCAGGGTTAATTTGGGCTTAGGCACCAGCCCAAGGATATCAAGGCTGCCCCCGTCGGCAGAGATGTATGCCCTGGTAGTAAAGGCCTGCTTACCTGAGGCATCAACAGTAAAATACGCATCAAAGCCCTTGGTATTAATGGGGGCACCCATATTGACTGGTTCAGACCATTGCAGCCACGAATCGTCAAGGCGTTTGCTAACCCAGATGTCACTGCCACCCATGCCCCCATTGCGGTTGCTGGCAAAATACAGCGTGCGCATATCTGCCGACAGAAAAGGGCCAAACTCATCGCGAGCTGTGTTGATGTTTAAAGGTTGCGGCCTTGACCAGGTATTGTTGCCCTGTAAAAAACTCACGTACAAATCGCTGTATTTGCTTTGGGGGCGCTCACTAAAATACAGCAGCATTGTATTGCCACTGGCAGCCAGTATGGCCCCAGAAAAGCGGCCCTTATTCATTTGTTCATAGCCCGCAATTTTTACAGCCTTGGGCTTGCTCCATTGGCCATTTACCAGGTGGCTTACTGAAAAGCCCCCATCCTTTTTTTGTTCGCCCCCCCGCAGCAGCAGCGTATTGCCGTCGTTAATAATGGCCAGCACCTGGTTGTAGCGGTGCTTATTAAGTGGTGGCCCCATATGTATGGGGGCCTGCCAAAAGCCGTCGGCGTCTTTCTCGCTGTACCAAATATCCTGGCTGTGCTCGCGGCCAAAGGTATTGTCGGGGTGGTCGGCAATAAAAAAATACAGCCGGTTACCATCGGGGGTAACCATGGGGGCAGCATCATTATAGCGTGAGTTTACCTTTTTGCCCAGGTTTACCAAATCATACAGCATAGTGGTATCAAGCTGTTGTGCCAGGGCAGGTACACAAAGCATGAAGAGCAGGAGGGTAGTCAACAGGCGGTGCATAATTCTGAGCGGTTAATGAACAGTAAGTTCAAAGTAACCACAAAAAAACAAGCATGCACACCTAAGGGCCAATACTTTACAAAAATATCATTTTACCAAAGGGCTATGGCTGTATACTTTAAATTTAAGGGTATGTAGTATAACTATATCCAGTTGGCATTTTCAAGCCTGATATTACTCAGCAGGTATTGTGTGCCGTTATTTACCTTCACATCAAGCTTGGCCTTAATTTGCTTGGCCAGGGCCTCAATTAATGACATACCTAGTGTATTGGGCGAGTTGAGCTGCTCAGGGTTGCTGAGGCCCACACCATCGTCAGCAAATGTAAGGCAATAAGTACCGTCTTTACCGGTAAGGCCTATGGTAATGGTGCCCTTTGTGCGGTCAGGAAAAGCATGCTTAAACGCATTGGTAAGCAGTTCATTAATAATAAGCCCGCAGGGAATGGCCAGCCCAATTGAAAACGATACATCGTCAATATCAGCCTTGATATCAATTTTCTTATCGGGCACATCATAAGTAGCCTGTACGCTCATCACAAGGTCAACCACGTACGACGAGAAATCAATGCCTGACAGGCTTTCTGACTGGTACAGCTTTTCATGTATCATGGCCATAGACCTGATGCGGCTGTGGCTGTTGCGCAGGGCTTGCTTGGCTTCTTCATCTTCAAGCCGGTAGGCTTGTAAATCAAGCATGCCAGTAATTAATGCCAGGTTGTTTTTTACGCGGTGGTGTATTTCAGAAAGCAACACATCTTTTTCACGCAGCGAACTCCGTAATTCGTTCTGGTTTCGTTTTTCTGGCGTAATATCCCAGTTTACCCCAATCATCCTGATGGGCTGTTTGCGCTCATCATACAACACCTTGCCAAAGGCTCTCAGGTGCTTGGTATTGCCTTTGGGCGTAATAATTCTGAACTCACGGTCATAAATAGTCTTATCGGCAATGGCATCTTCCATATCCTGTAGCACGCCGGCTTTGTCTTTCGGGTGCAGCATATCCTGCCATTGCTGGTGCAGGTTGGTAACGGCACTTGCTTCAAACTCATACAGTTCGTGCATAATCTCATTCCAGAAATAACTGCCGTCAATCAGGTTGCTGTCCCATATACCAATACGGGCACTTTGGGTGGCAATGGTTAGGCGTTCAGAAATGGCGTGTATGCGTTGTTCTGTACCTACCCTGTTGGTCACGTTTTTAGAAAAAATAGACAGGCCGGTAATATTCCCGTCACTGTCTTTAATAGGGTTATAATTATC
>CAZXTW010001006.1:0-2560 GCA_964643525.1 uncultured Roseivirgaceae bacterium | reverse complement strand
GAAATAGGTGCAATACCGTTACATTTTCATTAAACTGCTGCCGCAACGTAACTTTTGCCTCCTTGTTGTAAGGCAAAATGGCCGATTCGTTATAATCTATCAAAATACCGGCGCGGGCCAGTTCAGGGTAGTTTTCAGAAGTGAAAGCACTAAAATGGCTACTTCTGATTTTCTTGCTTCGGTTGCCCCGCAGCAAATAGCTGTCAAAATACAGGCATACTTCTGGCACGCGTGCCCTGCCGTTCACTTTGGCCGAAGCTATTTCTATGGCAGTAAATAAATTTTCACGAGCGTCAGAGCGCATAATACCTATAGGCAACTGGGCACCAGTAAAAACCACAGGCTTAGTAAGCCCCTGCAGCATATAACTTACCGCCGATGCAGTATAAGCCATGGTATCAGTGCCATGCAGTACCACAAAGCCATCGTAATGGCTGTAGTTTTCATAAATGATGTAAGTAAGGCTGCCCCACTCTGCCGGAGTCATGTTTGACGAATCTACCGGCTCAGGAAATGAGATGACTGTAATGCCCAGGTCATAATTCTTTAAGGTGGGCACCAGGTCTTTAATTTTCCCAAAGTTAAACGGCACCAACGAGCCCGACTCATTATAGACCATACCCAGCGTGCCGCCAGTATATATAATAAGTATAGAGCCTGCCCCCTCTTTAGTTGGGGGGTGTATGTTTACAATTTTGTATTTCATACCGCAGCCGCTTTTTTAAACAGGCGTTGGGCATTGTCAGTAGTGGTTTGGGCTACATCAGCCACAGGCAGCTCTTTTAAATGGGCTATGCGCTGTGCCACCAAAGGTACGTAGGCAGGCTCATTGCGCTTGCCACGGTGGGGCACAGGGGCAAGGTAGGGGCTGTCGGTCTCCAACACCACATGTGCAAGGTCTAAATGGGGTATTACCGCGGCCATACCGCTATTCTTAAAAGTAGTCACCCCACCCAGGCCCAGGTAAAAGCCACAGTCAGTAACCCGTTTGGCATCAGCAACACTGCCGGTAAAGCAATGAAAAATACCCGTCAGGCTGTCGTCATTCAATGCCTCAATGATGGCAATGGTCTCTTCAAATGAATCACGACAGTGCAAAATTAGCGGCAAACCATACTGCTTGGCAAAACCTACTTGAATTTTCAGGGCTTCCTGCTGGTGCTCAAAAAAGGTTTTATCCCAGTATAGGTCTAAGCCAGCTTCGCCAATACCTACAAAAGGCCTGCGTTTGAGCCAGTCTTCTACCAGGTACAATTCTTTTTCAAACTCTTTATTGACTGAACAGGGGTGAAGGCCCATCATGGCATAGCAGGTGCCCTCAAAACGTTCTTCAAGGGCCAGCATATCATCAATTGAAGTATGGTCAATATTGGGCAAATAAATGCTGTTTACCTGCTGCTCAGCACAGCGGGCCATTACCTCATCAATATCTGCCTTGAAGTTTTTTAAATATATATGGGCGTGCGTATCAATAAAACCTTGGGTACTATTCATGTTGCGTATTTTGAAAGGCCAAAAATTGACATTCCGCAGCACTTTTACAAAGCGGGGCCTATCAAATTCATGAATCCTTTTTATTTACCGGGGCATAACTGCGCCCCTTCCAGTGTGTATTATGCCCCAACCAATGTCTGGCTAACACAAAAAGCAATAAAACCGATTGGTAACCATCATAAACAAGGCCCAGTAAAAAGTGAGGCTTTTTGTGCACCCTTTGGCACACGGCTAAGTAATTGGCGTAGGTAGTCAGTACCTTGGCAGCATACCCACACAGGGCTATGGGCCACGGGCCAAGCAGGGCCAGCACCAATAACAGAGGCAAATAGGCCACGCGGGCCAGCCACACCAGGCGCAGGGTTACCGGCAGGGCGGTGGCCCCGCGCAGCCACCGCAGCCGCTGCTGCACCAGCAGGCCCCAACCTGCCTCGGGCACCGTGGTTGCCTGCCCCTTGCCCCCAAGGTAATAGGCTACCTGCTGGCGGGCAGCTACAAAAGCCTGTAGCAGAGCATAATCTTCAGTAATAGAAAAAGGCAGCCTATCATAACCGCCTGTTTGCTGGTAAGCATGCCGGCTTACCAGCAAATTATTGCCCAGCACGGTAGGTATATGGCCCGTAGCCTGGGCAGCCTGTAGCTGCCACTGGGCCAGCAGCCAATCAGCCCCCTGCAAGGCCGCCAGCACGCCGGGGCCCTGCAATACCGTAGTGCCACTAACCATGGCATAGCCTGCATGGGCATAGGGCAGCATTTGCTTAAGCCAGTCAGGGGCCACCGCCACATCAGCATCAGTAAACACCAAAAAATCAGCTGTACAGGTAGCCGCAAGTCTGGCCAGTACGGCCTGCTTGCCCAGGGGCTGGCCGCCGGGCGCTGCCGGGCAATCCAACACTCGCACATGGGCATGGCCTTGTGCATACCGCTGGGCAATAGCCAGCGTCTCATCGGCCGAGCCGTCATTGCCCACCACCACCTCATACTTACTGGCAGGGTAATCCAGAGCCACCAGCGCCTCCAAACAACGGGCAATTGTACCGGCCTCATTGCGGGAAGCCACCAATAT
>CAZXTW010001005.1:0-2561 GCA_964643525.1 uncultured Roseivirgaceae bacterium | reverse complement strand
AGAATACTATTAAATTTGAGGTTGTACTAGTACCCCATTGATTATAGATGCCATGAATGTTAAGCAGATAGACAGAGCGAAGTTTGAGCGTGACGGTTTTTTGTTGGTTAAAGATGTGCTGACCGATGCAGAGGTGGCGTTGTTGCGGCAAAAGGCCTACGATGTGATTGCTGAAGATGAGCAGAAGGGCAGCATGTTTATGCATAATAATGCGAAGAACCACCTGGGCTGCTTAACGAATATACCTGAGTTTAAAGACCTGGTGCTGCACCAAAATATTGTGAAGATAGCCGAAACGCTGCTGGGCAACCGGCCTACTTTTTTTGGCGACGGTATTTTTGAGATTGGCAAGGGCAACCGTGGCTACCATAAGGACACGTCAGAGCGGAAAACACAAAACCACCCCGACTGGCAGGAAGATTTTTACCCTATTGTGCGCATAGCCCTGTATTTGCAAGACCATAAGGACCACTCGGGCGGGTTAAAGGTGCGCGTGGCCTCTAACCGTACGGTAAAAACACATGTGGGCCGGGCCTATATTATACCCAGTGAAGCACGCGATGCGGTGGCCTTTTCATTGCGTACTACGCACGCAGGCAATTCAGTGCGGTTAAAGCCTGTGCCAAATATGCCGATACACCCCATTTTTGAAAAGCGTACACCTGAGTTTATTAAACGGCCTGAAGAGAAAGAGCGGGTATCGTTCTTTTTGACGTACGGCCTGAAAAGCGGTGCCTTAGACCGGTTTATGAATTTTATGTTTCAGCACCACGTGTATAAGCAGCGCATTGACCGCTCAGAGTACCCCGATTGGCTGGTAGATGAGATTACAACCAAGGTTGATTTTCTGAATATTAAAAGCCGCTACGCCGAGGCACAGGCTGAAGCTGCCAGTTAAAGAAAGCTAGGGCAGGCCTGCCCTGCTACTTGTATATAAGCATAAAAGCCGCACTGATGGGTCAGTGCGGCTTTTTAGCGTAAATGGGTATTTGGGCCAGCTACCTGCTAATGATTAGCCTGCCTACCTGAGAGTTGTTCAGGTTATCTGCATCAATGAGGTGTATGTGGTATATACCAGGCTTTAAGGCAGATACGTCTATCATAAAGCCGGTATCTATGAGTTGGGCAAAGTTGGCCCTGACTGCCTCCTTACCAGCAATATCTGTTATAGATACAATGTAGTTAAGGTAGGGCCTTTCTGGCTGCACCACCAAATGGCTTGACGCCGGGTTGGGGTATATCTGTAATGACAGGCCAAACGGGTCTCTAATACCTTGTATGACAGTAAGGTTTGATACATCAATTAAGTCCATTTGAGCTACCAGCTCAAGCTCTGTTTCTGCCTCGTCAGTTACAGTAAACTCAATGTCAGTAGTGGTGTTCATTTTATACCCCGGATAGTCGGCCCTGATTCGGTACAGGCCCGTATCAAGGTCTTCAAAGCGGAACTCGCCATTGTCGTCAGTAAAGATCCAGGCCACAAAGTCAAAGTCGTCATCGTCTTGTGTGTCTTGCGTTCTGTTGCTTATTCGCGAGCGGCGCAGGGCAATGCCCGTGCGGCGCAGGCGGCGGCGTGCTTTAAGGCGGCCACCTTCGAATATTTCAAGGGCAAAGTTACCTTTCACTACCGAGGGGCCATTGGTGGCTTCAGGGTTTAGTGTCAGGTTGATGTTTTGGCCCGTTGCATCTTCACGCAGGAAGAGGGTATCGGCCTCATCCCAGAAAATCTGATCGCCCAGGTAAGTGGGCAGGTACCTCAGGCTGTCGGGCTCTTTGCTTTCTGCCCGTACCACGTAGTTGTCAACAATCAGCTTGGTTTCATACCCGCCCCCTGGCCTGATTAAGGTCACGTCAAGGGTGTCAAAACCGCCGGTGGGTTTTACACGCAATATGTCAACCACACCAGTGTCAATGGGTACATCCTGCTCATCAACCACCATGCCCGTAAAATCGGCCACCGCCAGTATGGGGTACCTGCGCGATTGTAAGGTAAGGCCGGGTACCTGGCTGTTTTCAACCTCACAGTAAAAGATGCCCATGTTGTTGATGTCAATAGCCGGTATGGATACGGTAGGGCCTGTTACACCGCCCAGTGGGGTAACGGTTGGGTCAGCATCAGGGGTGTATTCAATTCTAAACCAGCTGTAGGTATTGTTGGCCCCGGTTACGGGCACCGTCCAGCTGGTGTCAGTGCCCACGTCAACCAATTGCACGCGAGGCATCAGGTTAACGCCCACAGAGTCTTGCTGGCCAAGAATGAATTTGCTTATGATGCCCGCGTTGCGCTCTAAGGGGGCAAACTGAAAGCGGTTGCCGCCCACGTTTACCTCTGTTAAGTCAGCCAGCGGGCTCATGTCTGGCAAATCAACCAGTTGGTTACCTGAAATATTCAGGGTTTGCAGTGCCGACACCAGGTTGATGTTACTGGCCAGTGGGCCCGTCATGCCTACCTCAGCAAGGTTAAGCGCAGTTACCCGGCGGTTGTCAATGGTTACCCGTTCAGGGTCCCAGTCTTCAATAGGCACTACATCCCAATTGTTGACAGATGCCAGCCAGCCGGG
>CAZXTW010001004.1:0-2592 GCA_964643525.1 uncultured Roseivirgaceae bacterium | reverse complement strand
ATTATGCAGAACATGGGCACCATGAGCGAGCGTGCCGCTGCGTTTGGCCGCACGGTAGATTTTGGCCTGCGTGTGCATGTGATTGTGCGTGAAACAGAAGCCGAAGCACGCATGGCCGCCCAGCGCCTGATGACGTTTGTAGATGATGAGAAGGGCACAGCCATCAGGGAGCGCGCGCTGGACGCTAAATCGTACGGTGTGGCGCTGCAGGCCGAAACCCGCAAAATAGCCGATGACGAGGGCTTTGTAGAACCCAATTTGTGGACGGGCATTGGCCGGGCACGCTCAGGCTGTGGCGCAGCTATTGTGGGCGACCCCGACCAGGTACTGGAAAAGTTGAACCGGTATATGGATATGGGCATTCGCGCTTTCATTCTATCGGGCTACCCGCATGCTGATGAATGCAAGCTGTTTGCCAGGCACGTACTGCCAAAAATTAAGACGTTTTCAATGCCTGAGGTGCAGGGCCGCTTACCCAAAGGGGAGCCCTTAACCCCCCTGGCCGCAGGCCCAAGAACTTAAGTTGTAGTTATTTCTATCTTCTAGCTCAAACCACCTGCAGTACCTTACCGCAGGTGGTTTATTTCATAAGCCGTGTCCTGAATAACCAGAGTAACCATGAACGGAACTGACATTACATTAACCCTGATTAGTTGTGCCTTTTTTATGGGGCTGGTGGCCTACATTGCGTGGGTCAAAACCAAAGGCCAAACCGAATCACGCGAGGGCTACTTTCTGGCCGGTCGCAGCCTGTCGGGCCTGTTCATTGGGGGCTCGCTGCTGCTCACCAACCTCTCGGCCGAGCAGCTGGTGGGCCTCAACGGCTCTGCCTTTGGCCATAACCTCAGCAGCATGGGGTGGGAGGTAACCGCTGGCTTTGCCATTATTGTGATGGCCCTCGTTTTTTTGCCGCGCTACCTCAAAGGGGCCTTCACCACCCTGCCCGAGTTTCTGAACAACCGCTTTGACGATGGCGTGCGCCGCCTGACGGTGCTGCTGTTTATGCTGGGCTACGGCCTTATTACCATCCCCTCGGTGTTGTACTCTGGCTCGCTGGCTGTGCTGCAGCTCTTTGACGTGCCCGGCCTGCTGAACGTAAGCTATGGCACCGGCCTGGTGATTACCATACTGGCCATTGGCACCATTGGCGGCATTTATGCTGTATTCGGCGGCCTTAAGGCCGTGGCCGTGTCAGACACCATTAACGGCATTGGCCTGCTGATCGTCGGCATTTTGATACCGGTGCTGGGCTTTATTGCCCTTGGGGGCGGTGACTTTTTTGATGGGGTCAATACGGTACTGACTGAACATACTGACAAGCTCAATGCCGTAGGCAGCCCCACTGACCCGCTGCCCTTTGGTACCATCTTTACGGGTATGATCTTCGCCAACCTGTTTTACTGGTGCACCAACCAGTACGTCATCCAGCGTACGCTGGGCGCGGCCAACCTCAAAGAGGGGCAAATTGGCGTGCTCATGTCTGGCTACTACAAGCTGCTGGTGCCCTTCCTGATGATGATCCCCGGCGTGATTGCCTTCCACCTGTACAAAGGCCAGCTGGCCGATATGGATATGGCCTACCCCTCGCTGGTGCGTGACCTGCTGCCCACTTACCTCTCTGGCTTTTTCCTGGCCGTGCTTTTGGGGGCCGTGTTCAGCTCGTTCAACTCTCTGCTCAACAGTGCCGCCACCATGTTTACGCTTGATGTGTACGAGCCCCTGAAAAAGCGGGCCCTTTCAGAAAAAGAGGTGGTGCGGGTGGCCAAAATAGCCAGTGTGGTCATTGCCCTGTTCTCCTTTGTGGTGTCGCCCCTATTGCAGTACGCGCCAGAGGGCCTGTGGCAAATCATCCGGGTGTTTACCGGCTTTTACAACATCCCCATCATTGCGGTGGTGGTCATTGGCCTCTTCTTTAAAAGGGTACCGGCCCTGGCTGCCAAGGTGTCCATCATCTTCCATGTGGTGGCCTATGCCCTGTTGCGCTTTGTGATTGAGGTAGACATCCACTTTGTGCACATTTACGCCATTTTGTTCATTGCCGAGTGCTCGCTGATGCTGGTCATTGGGCAGCTGCGCCCCAATCAGAAGCAGTGGGCGTTTACCCAACAGGCCAAAGAGGTAGATATGACCCCCTGGAAGTACGCCTACCCGGCCAGCTACCTGCTCATTGCCCTTATTGCCATTACCTACCTTACCTTCTCGCCCATAGGCCTGGTGAACGGCCTCAGTGCCTGGTACTGGCCCCTGCTGGCCCTGGTATTGGTGCTCACCGCCCTGGCCAGCTGGCTCAGCCTGCGCAAGTATAATAAAAGGAAGGGTAGTACGTGATTGGGTTGATGTAGGTTGCCAGCTTAACCACGTCTACCCTGAGCTTGCCCACTTCACTACGTCCACACTGAGCCAGCCTGCTTCGCAACGTCTACCCTGAGCTTGCCGAAGGGTCTGTTCGCCATAGAAGACGACCGTCTGCTACTCAGCCCTGCCTACAGGGCCGTTTCGCATCGAGCCTGGAGGCTCTACAAGGTTGTAGGCATCCCGCTTCAGCGGGACGCCAGCGCTAATGAAAAGTTGTTGTAGATGCTTTTGCTGAAG
>CAZXTW010001003.1:0-2596 GCA_964643525.1 uncultured Roseivirgaceae bacterium | reverse complement strand
GGATGAAATCATTGCCCTGATTAACGATGCCTACGGCAAGGTAAACCATGACGAGCGTGGCACACAACTGGCCAAAGTGGTGTTTGCCACCATAATGGAGCGCTCAATTGACCCGGTGGGCTTCCCGCTAAACCGCCTCAAAGACGAAATTCGTGATGTGTTTTAACTTGACTAGTACATTTAATCAACCCCTTTACCTGACTTGCTATGAACAATCCCGCATTAAATAAGGCCAAGCGAAAGGCCCAGGCAATAGTACAAGACAACCAACGGCTACAAAAATTACTGACAGGGGCGCGTGATAAACTGGCCCAAACTGAAAGTGTTGACTCGTTGTATGCCAAATCAAAAGTGCTGATCAGCCTGCTGATCAGAATGGTCAAGGCCTGGGCTGAGGGGCGCTACAAAGAGGTGCCCTGGCGCAGCCTGTTTTTAATAGTAGTTGGGCTGGTTTACTTTTTAATGCCACTTGATGCTATACCTGACTTTATACCCATTGCAGGCCTGATAGACGATTTTTCTGTTATTATCTGGATAGGCCAAAGTGTTAAAGGCGATATTCTGGCCTACCGAGAGTGGGAAGAGCGCCAAATACCCTCAGTTGAAGAGCCTACAGCCGACCAATCTAATGATTAAGCTTTAGCATAATGGCTTAGTGTCCTTACTGCGACCTTACAGCCCAAGGCCCTGCACTTACTTTGCAGCAAACAATATTGTAATCGTATGCCCTCGGTTATTACACAACAACACATTGCGCAGGCCGTAACCTATGCCGCCTACCGCGAAAAGGTAGATGCACAATTTGCCGCTGGCGGCCCCATTGGTGCCTTAGAAGGGCCTGATATTTTAGAATACACCAGGCTAAACATACAGCGCATGAAGCGCATTGACAAAACAGCCAAACTGAGCCAGCCTCTGTTAAATGCCATTGCTGCTATAAATAAGCCAATACTCTGGCTGGTTATTTCTGAAGGCTGGTGTGGCGATGCAGCCCAATCAGTACCATTACTGGTAAAGGCTGCGGGTCAAAACCCCAACATTACCATCCGCTTTATTTTTAGAGATGAGCACCCCGAGGTAATGGATGAGTACCTCACTGAAGGAGGCCGCTCAGTACCCAAGCTTATTGCACTGGCTCCTGACTCCTTACAGGAAGTTGGCGTGTGGGGCCCACGCCCTGAACCTGCCCAACAAATGGTACGCGATTACAAAAAAAATCAGGATGTAGCCTATGCTGTATTTACAGAACGCCTGCATGCCTGGTATGCGGCTGATAAAACGGTTACCCTGCAACAAGAGCTCACAGCGGCCATTACCCAATGGGCCAACGCCTAACTGCTTCAATAGCAACTGCCACCATAGCCTTAAACTATGATTGAACAAGAAAATGTTTATTTTTAACGTTTTCAATGTTGATCACGTTTATGCAAATTTAGTTTGTGTATGGCCTTGCAAAACACAAAAACGGCCCTGGTGGCAGGGGCTACCGGCTTGGTAGGTAGTGAACTGTTGCATGTTTTATTAAACAACCCGTACTACCTTACCGTCATTACCTTAACGCGCCGCCCACTCAACCTCTCGCACCCCAGGCTGCTGCAAATCGTAACTGATTTTGACAAGCTCAATGAATTTGAAATGTTGATAGGGGCCACTGATGTGTACTGCTGCCTGGGCACTACTATGAAAAAGGCCGGCTCTAAGGCTGCCTTTAAACTGGTAGACTATGAGTATCCCCTTCAACTGGCTCAGCTGGCACACAAAAACCAGTGCCAGCATTACCTTTTGGTATCTTCCATGGGGGCCAGTGCCAAATCAGTATTATTTTACAACCAGGTAAAGGGGCAGGTAGAAGATGGCCTACAGCAAATTCCATTTCAACGCCTCAGCATATTTCAGCCCTCATTACTGCTGGGCAAACGTGAAGAACACCGCCCCACAGAAGCCTTTGCCCAACGTACCAGCAAAGCCTTGCGGTTTGCCTTACAGGGTGGGTTAAAAAAATACCGCCCCATACAAGCCAACACCGTGGCACAAGCCATGTTTCAAGTAGCCCAACAACCCCAAACGGGCATTAACACTTACACCTCTAATCAAATTGAGGCACTTGCTGGGTAACCAACCGCACTAAATCAACTACAATACCCTGTACTTACGGTAAACCACCAGCATTACTGCCAAACTTAAGAGGCCATACCCAATGTAAACCCATACCAAAGTAGCACTGGTAAACTCAGGGTACCATAACTGCCAGGCAGCCCTGTTGGCAGCAGGCTCAGGTATGAGCTGCCTCAACCGCATCAACGGTAACGACATTACCCCTGCCCACACCACAGCAATGGCTTTCAAGTGTGTGGCCAGTTTCAAGATCAGGGTAAACACAAACGGAAAGCCTAAAAACACAATGCGCAGCATATCACCCCCAGCGGCTATACCAAAAAAGAAATAAAGCAAACTAAACAAGGCCAGCAACACTGTAAAAGGCTCTATGTCAGGCTTTTGCTTTACCAAAGCCAGCGGCAGCCATAGCATAGCGCCATAAGCAACAAAAATAGCCGCCAGCCAACGCACCAGCCTAAAGGGGTCGTACCATACCTCG
>CAZXTW010001002.1:0-2598 GCA_964643525.1 uncultured Roseivirgaceae bacterium | reverse complement strand
ATTATTACCGTTATGCTGTATTTTTTAGTAGCACAGCCCCTGAAGCTGATACCGTTAGTGCTACCGATTCACCGCCATCATTTCAATATGCTGATTCAGGCCCGCATACAATTACTGTTATTGGCCTGTTTACTGGCCTGGCCAGCAACTGCGGCCAGGCATCAGAAACGTTTACCAGCGTAAACACCTTGCGCCCGGCAATCATGCAAGGGCTTCAAGTACCAGTGGCCAGCGCCACCAATGGTCAAATTACCCTTAACTATATTACTGACCCCAACATCAATTACGTACTTGAGGCAACCCAGGCCGGTAATGCCACTACCTTTACAGAGGTACAAACTTTAACTGACCCTGCTACAATTACCCTGAGTGGCTTTAATACCAGCCAGCAGTTTTACTGCTTCCGCATAGCTGCTGTTGATGGGTGCAGCGGCACCCGCCTGTATTCTGATACCATTTGTAGCCCGGCCTTGCAGGTAAGCCCTGTGGTAGATGCTAACGAACTGGCATGGAATGCCCCAGATGCCTTCATAAACACACTGACCATACTCAAAAATGGCAATAGCCTGGTTAGCCAATCACAGCTAAGCCCAGCCACTTTTACTGATACTGATGTGCAGTGCAATGACCGGCATTGCTACAGCCTAAGCCTAACCTATACCAATGGCTTAACCGCTACGGTGGCAGAGGTATGTACCACAGCCATAAGCAGCGGCACCCCACCACCCATTAACCACATCACCACATCAGTCAATGGCAGCCAAATTGAACTTGACTGGGACGTACCCGATGGTGCTGAACCCAGAACCTTCATTATTGAGCGCCGCCTCAACAATGGCTCGTCTACCTTTGCATTTTTAGACAGCACTACTGAAAATACTTATGCTGACCTGGCTGTTGACCCTGACCGCCAAAGCTATTGCTACCAAATTAGCTATACTGACGTTTGCGGCAATGCAGCTACCAGCAGCATTGAAAGCTGCTCTATATTATTGAGGCGCGGCCGGCTTGAGTTGAACAACCAGCGCATTTTTTGGAATGAATTCAGCGGCTGGCTTAGCGGCATCAACACCTACACTGTTGTTAAACGCCCGTTTAGTGGGGGCAACCCACGTACCATTACAGTGGGGCTTACCACTAATTTTAATGAAAACGTAAATGACGATGGGCAGCAACGCTTTACCTACCAGGTCAGGGCTATATCAAACATAAGGCCATTCAAAGTTGCAGAATCAAACATTATTGAGGTAGATTTACAGGCTGATGTTCTTGTGCCAGATGCCTTCTCGCCCAACCGCGATGCATTGAATGAAGAACTGGAGGTATTCCCTCGGTTTGTTACTGATTACCGCATTAACATTTACAACCGTTGGGGAGAGTTGGTTTACTCATTTACGCAGGAAGACCGACCCTGGAATGGCCGGTACAACAACAACCAACAACTGGTACCACCAGGCACTTATGTGTACAACATAGTGTTTACTGATACTGAAAATCGTAGCTTCAACAAATCTGGAGCAATACTGGTAATTCGTTATTAATATATAAACAGGCACCGCATATGTTTGATATGATGAAGCTGATGGGCAAAATGAAAGAAGTGCAGCAAAAGGTACGTGACGCCCAGGAAAACATGGTTAACATTACTACCGAAGCTGAAGCGGGAGCCGGAATGGTGAAAGCCAAAGTAAACGGTAAAAAGCAGCTCATCGCATTAAGTATTGACCCCTCTTTGATTACCCCTGACGATCAGGAAATGATGCAAGACCTGGTTGTTGCCGCTGTCAATAAAGCACTGGCAGAGGTTGACGAACAGGTCAAAGAAGAAATGAAAAAACACACTGATGGTTTGCTGCCCAACATACCTGGCCTTGATCTAACCGGCCTGTAACGCCCAACCACTGCCCATGAAAACAGCCGTTGTTATTCTCAATTATAATGGCGTAAAGTTTTTAGAACAATTCTTACCAGGTGTCATTACCCATAGTGGCAACAGTGAGGTTATCGTGGCTGATAATTGCAGCACCGACAACTCAGTAGCTTACCTGCAAGCCAACTTTCCACAGGTACGCCTCATTCAAAACACAAGCAATGGCGGCTTTAGTGCAGGCTATAATGAAGCATTAAGGCAGGTCAAAGCCACCTATTATGTACTTTTAAACTCTGATGTTGAAGTAACCCCCAACTGGGTACTGCCCCTGGAAGCCTTTATGGATCAACACCCCGAGGTGGCCGCCCTGCAACCCAAGATAAAAGCTTATCACAGCCGTGACTCATTTGAGTATGCAGGGGCAGCAGGAGGGTTTTTAGATGTGCTGGGCTACCCTTTCTGCAGGGGCCGCCTGTTTGATGTGCTTGAGGCCGACAATAATCAGTACAATAACATCAGACCTGTTTTTTGGGCCACAGGTGCCTGTATGATGGTGCGCTCAGAACAGTACTGGCAGGCTGGCGGCCTTGATGACGACTTTTTTGCCCATATGGAAGAGATAGACCTTTGCTGGCGCCTACACCATATGGGGCACCAGGTATATTACCATGGGCAAAGCACAGTTTACCATGTAGGTGGCGGCACCCTACCAAAAAACAACCCAAGAA
>CAZXTW010001001.1:0-2599 GCA_964643525.1 uncultured Roseivirgaceae bacterium | reverse complement strand
TCAGCATCTACAGGCGGCTGCCCGTACAGCCTGGGGGTGGCGGCCAGCACCAGCATTACAGCCAGTAAGGCATGCAGGGCCATGGCATAGCAAGGTTTTATTTGTTTCATTGGTTTAGCTTTTAAAGATTGGCCGGGGTTTTACTTCACAAAAAGCGTTTGGGTATGCTTAAACTGCCCGGTGTTAAACTCAAGGTAGTAGGTGCCCTCTTGCAGTTCGGTAGCGTCCAGCTCAAGTTGTTGGCGGCCCCTGTCAAAGCTGGCCTGGTGCGTCAGTACGGCCTGGCCTGCATTGTTGTATACCGTAATGGTGGCCTGGCTGGCCACTGGCATATCAAACGCTACTGTAAATACAGCGCCGGGGTTGGGGTAAATAAAGGTTTCAAACGCTTCTACAGTTACCTTGCCGGCCCGCACGGCCATGCTGTTGCCCTCGTTCAGCTCGCTGTTGTAAATGGCGGTGGGTAGGTTGGCCGCGTTAATGGTAATGTCAGTTTCAGCACCGTTGCCCCCGTGCACATCAAACAGTAAAAAAAACAGCACCTCGCCTTCGGGGGCGTTTTCTCCCTGCAGCATGGGCTCATAATACAAAATGCCTACCTGGCCCTGGCTTGCGTTGGCCACGCCAAAATGCGTTTCATTTACTGGCAAAATAGCAGGCTGGTAGCCCCTGAAGGTCAGCACCTCTGGGTTGTACTGCAGGGTGCCCTGCCAGCCCACAATATCAGTATAATTGTACCCGGCATATACGGGCACCAGTGCCTGGCCACCCTGGTACACAGTCTGTTCGTGAAAGGCAAAGCCAATTTCTTCTCCGTTGGTTCTGCCGGCAGGGTTGTGGCCATTGTTCACGTCGCCCACCTTTACGCCAATAAAATCCTGGTTCAGCTGGTCGGCCACCAGGTTGGTATAGGTCAGGCTTTCAGGGAAGGTACTGCCAAATGGATTCAATGGGTCAGGGAAGGCAAAGCTCTGGGGCACAAAGCGCCAGCTGGGGGCCAGGGTAGTTTCAGAACCCAGGATAAGCCTGCGTAACAGAATAATATCGGCCACGGTAATGCTGTTGCTAAAATCAACATCGGCCGCAATCAACTTGTAAGGCGAGGTAAGCAGGCCAAAGCCCAGTATCTGGCCCCTGATAAACAGAATATCGGCCACATTCAGCCCGTTGGTAATGTTAATATTCTTGGTAGGGGTTACGGTATAACTGCCAATGGCCAGGCCGTTAAAGGCATAAAGCCCGTCAGGGCCTGTGGTGGCCGCCTGGGTGGCGTCACCACTAAGGGCCATTGCTACCTGGCCAATGCTTTCACCTGCTTCATTGTATACTTCGCCAGCAATACTGGTTGTTTCAATCACTGAAATTACGCCGGTAATGGTTTCAGTGCCAATGGCCACGGGCTGGTTGTCAAACGCCAGGGCTGCATCAATATTAATGTTAATGGTATCAACGGGCAGGGCATTTACCATGAGCCTGATGTTAAACAGCACTTCGTCATCTGCAATGGTGGTATTCAACAGCTGGGCCTGGTCCCACAAAACGTTAATGTTGCCGTTGGCTACTTCAAAATAGTTCTGGGCCGAGAAGTCGGTCAGGGCCGGGTTAAAGCCGTTCAGCTCTACAAAGGTGGCTTTGCCGGGGCTGTAGTTAATTTTAAACTGAAAGCCGGCCACATCAGTAAAGTTGCGGGCAGTCACAGGCAGGTCAATGGTGGTGCCGGTGTTGGTGGTAGTATCGCCTGCTATAAAGGTTAAGGCGGTTACGTCAATGGTGCCTGGGGTAGTTGCCGTGGGCAGTGGGGTTACCGTCTGGTCTGGCACAAGCAGGTTAGACAGGCCAACGGTAAACTGATCGCCATCGGCAGCGGTTACCTGCATACTAATGGTAAACAGCACCGTGCCATCTGCTACAGAGGCTGGCGTAAAGGTAGGCTCAAACCAGGCCATTATGGCCTTGCCCCCACCCAGGTCATTAAAGTTGTTGGCACTAAAGCCAATCAGGGTCGGGGCTGCGTTATTAATGCCAATAAAAGTGGCCTTGTCATCCGGAAAGTCAATTTCCATCTGCAAGCCCGTTACGTTGCTGAAATTAGTAACCGTAACAGGTATTTCTACCACACTGCCTGGGCTTGCACTGCCTGAGCCTACAGTAAAGGTTACCTGGCCCATGGCCATACCATGGCACAGCAGTGCCACCAACAAAAGGCCCATGGCCTTTAGTGTAAAGTTTTTCATTGTTATTTAGAATTGGTTTTAAATAGAAATAATTTGTTGCTAACCATTGGTAGCAGCAGGTGGGCAGAGGTAGTCAGTAAAACCAAAAAATATTTTTCAGTGGGCAGCTGGCAGTGTGCTTTTTCTGTTTTTGTGGCGTTCAGCTTTGATAAAAGCCTGTTAGCTACTACCTTCCGTTTTTAGGCCGCAGCTTGCCACAGGCTGCTCTCCGGCTATTTTTTACTAAAGACTTAAAGTCTACTGGCAAAAGACTTAAAGTCTATCGACAAAAGACTTAAAGTCTATTGCTAAAAGACTTTAAGTCTATTGATAAAAGACTTAAAGTCTATTGATAAAAGACTTAAAGTCTATTGGTAAAAGACTTA
>CAZXTW010001000.1:0-2603 GCA_964643525.1 uncultured Roseivirgaceae bacterium | reverse complement strand
GTATTTTTTGTATTTTTCAGGCAGTACAATCACAAACATCTAACCCGAACAGTATTATGAGTTACTTAGGCTTAACGCGCCTTTACTTTGCCGGTCGGTTTGTAGCCGACCCCTCAACAGTAAACAACGACCCCTACCATTTTGACAATGCCGATTTTGTGCCTGACGATCAGGACCTGAGTGGCCCTGACTTTTCAAAAGAGCCCAACGGCTGGTGGAACCCCGACGGCAGCGGCAACTGGCGGTTTGTTAATGTAGAAATAACGGCCGTGCAAAACAGCCAGAATGTATACACTGACGACCCCCAGCAAGATACAATTATTGGCATGCCCCTGTTTGGCTCTGAAGACAGGGTAAACGCCAAGATTGTTGACATTGACTCGCAAAACCAGAATGTGAGCGAGATTTACGGGTTTAATGTAAACCTGGGCAATATGGGTGGGGGCAACGCCTTTACCAGTGATTTTAAGCCCTCGCACATTGCTGACTTGAAGTTTTCAAGGGTGTACAACCAAATTGGCGACTCGCAGGCCGGTTGTTATTACCAGTCAATATTGCAAAATGTGGCGTGGGATGATGCCCTTACCTCGCCGGTGCTTGAAGAGCTGAAGGCTGCCGCCGAAGCCAATGGCCAAACCCTGTCTATCCACTTTACGGTTGACGGCTACAACCAGACCTATGGCGACCCCAACTTTACTTATGGCCGCGTGGTGGGCGTCATTGGCGTGCACAAAACCGGCGAACCCCAGCACTTTGTGCCTGGCCGCTGCCTGCGTCCCAACTTCTCGCCCAATACTTTTGCGGTGGGTGGCCCCGGTGCCAACTTTAACGCCCTAACCAACCCCAACTTTGCCTATGCCCAGGTGGTAGATGTGGCCCAGGGCCAATCTGTGCTGGCCATTGATTTCTCTAACGCCCTGCAAACCGCTTCGGTGGGTGGCCCCCTGCAAGACATTGGCCTGCTACAGGTAGCCGTGCAAGACCTGAGCACGGGTAAGTACCAGCTGCTGGGCCGGGTTGACTACCGTGAGCCCAACTGGTATACCCACCAACAGGCCATACAGCAAATTCCACTTTCGGCCAGTCAGGCGCAAATGGTGGCCAGCAACCCCATAGTGGTGCTTCAGGTAACCAATGACGGTGCGCTGGTGCCCCTGCTGGCAGAAAACGAAACCGGCGCCTATGCCCGGGCCGATTATTGGGTGTACCGCCTTGACCCCACCCAAACAAGAGACCAACTGGGCGATTATTACAGCAACACCCAACAGGTAAACCTGTATGCCTATAATTTTGGGAAGCCTGCAGCCAACGTAAGCTTTGCGCTGAACTATACCAACATCATTACCCAAACCTACGTGCAGCAGCTTACCAACCAACCAGCAGGCCCCCCGGTAGGCACCCCGCAAAGCGCGTTGCAGTTTCCTGATTCAGTCACTACAGATGCCAACGGTTATTGCCAGTTTCAGATAACCGGTCGCGACCCCGGCAACCCCAGGGGATATATTGATGGGCAGATTTACGGCGTAAGCTATACCTGGAACGGCCTCTCGCCAGCACAGTACAACCCCAACCTGTGGAATATTTTAAGTGTAATAGTATATTCTGGCGATCGGCCCGAGTACAACACCCCGGTATGGAACGGCGTGTTGCAGCCTTTTATGCAGCAGTACCAAAACCTGTACCCCATTATGGCTTCTGTACTGCAACTGGGCGATTATGAAAGTGTGGTTGAACACCGCTACGCCCTGGGCCGGGTATTTAGTGTGGCCATGACCAACCCCAGGTACATGCCTGTTACGCGTGATTTGAGCAACGCTAAAAAATCGGCCCTGTTGCGGTGGCTGGGCGTTACCAGTGGGGCCTATACCGGCAACTATGCCCTTAAAGACAATTACTCGCCTTATTACTGGACGGCCCCCTTTAGCAACAAAGCGGCCCTGCAAGGTGCCCTGCAAAATGCGGTGGTGCTTGAGCATGCCACTATACCCACCTACCTTACGGCCTACTTTAGCATTAAGCCCGGTAAAAACAAGCAGGTGGCCGGCCTGATACGCAGCGTGGTGTTAGAAGAAATGCTGCACATGTCAATTGCCTGCAACATACTCACGGCCATTGGCGGCAACCCTGTCATTGATGCCCCCGGCTTTATACCCAGCTACCCCGGCGGCCTGCCTTACGGCTTGCGGCCCGGCCTGACGGTTACCCTTAAAAAGGCTTCTATTGAGCAGGTGCGTGATGTATTCATGCAAATTGAAGAGCCTACCCAGGGCGAAGCGGTAGATGACAAGGCCACCATGACCATTTCGTGGTTTTACAACCAAATTATTGCGGCCATACAAAAGCAGGGGCAGGGCATATTTGATGCCAGCCGCGAAAGCTACCAGCTTAAAGAAATGTTTGGCTATAATATTAATGTGTTTGACCTTGAAAATGGCAAGTACGGCTCGCCCTTAGACAAGGCCATAGCCCTGATACAGGTCATTGAAGAGCAGGGCGAGGGCACCTCGCCATTTGACCCTGAGTTTGAAAGTGGCAACCCTGTGTTAGAAGCGCTGGAACACTACTACAAAATTTCTGAACTCGTTGACGGACGCGAACTCCTT
>CAZXTW010000999.1:0-2603 GCA_964643525.1 uncultured Roseivirgaceae bacterium | reverse complement strand
TGCTTTTTGTACGCCCAGGTCTGTTGAGGGGAAAGCATCAGGCCATGAAACCCCACGCATCAGCATGTATTCTACGGTCCAGGCGCCAATACCAGCTGTTTGTATTAATCTCTTTTTCAGTGCTTCTTTATCAGTGCTCAGCGAGAAATCTAACTCACCTGATACAAATAGTTTAGCCACCTCAATAATGGTTTGGGCTTTTTTTCTTTGCATTCCTAACCCGGCCAATTGGTCGCGATCAACAGTAGCAATTGTTTTGGCTGTGGGAGACACCCTATTCAACTCGGCTACCGGGGTGGCAATGGGTTGCCCATACGCTTTAACAAACCTATTCATCAGGGTTGTGGCTGCTTTTACACTAATTAACTGCCCTAAAATTACCCTTACCAGCATTTCAAAGGCATCAAAACTACCCGGAGAACGTAACCCCGGGTTGGCTGCAACGCTTTCTTTCAGGATGGGGCTTTTGCCAAGTACCTCATTGATTAACATAGGGTTGGCATGTATGTCAAACTGCCGCTTTATTCTGGCAATCACTTCAGAAACTACGGGGTGTAAGCTATAGCTAATAGATATGGCCAGGTGCTGGTCTTGTTTGTTTAACTCAACTGATAGCCAGCCCCTATGCGCTTCCAGTTCAACAGTTCTGTAATAAACACCATCTTTGACCAATTCAGCCGCATGATTACTTCTGCCCTTCAGGTACCCTAAAACTGAAGCCCAGTCATAGGGTGTACGAAATCCGCATTTTAGTTCAATTATTTTTTCGGGTGATGTTTCCCCCCTCTGCTGTTTTCTCATGTCTGAAGGCTTAAGCTTGTATTGCTTTTTAATGGTTTCATTGAAGGTTCTCACACTTTTGAAGCCACTGGCAAAAGCTACTTCTGTTAATGACAGGCTGGTATCACTCAAAAGTTGTTTTGCTCTTAACAGGCGTATGCTTCTTAAAAATTGAACAGGTGTAACCCCCAAATCTTCAACAAAGCACCGCCTCAGGTGGCGAGAGCTTACATTCAGGCTATTGGCCAAATCTTCTAAATTCCAATCTTTATCAAGTGCCTGCTCAATTTTTTGAATGCTTCGATACACCAGGTCTGAAAGGTTCTCTGAATTATAGGCATGGGGTGAACGTTCAGGTTTACACCGAAGGCAAGGCCTGAATCCGTCTTTTTCTGCTAAGGCAACTGAATTATAAAATTGACAGTTTTCAAATTTGGCCGGTGGGGCAGGGCAAATTGGCCTGCAATAGATGCCTGTGCTGGTAACGCCAACGAAAATCAAACCATCAAACCTTCTATCACGATTTTTGAAAATCTCGTAGGCAATTTCTGAAGTAAGCTGGGTTAGATTTTTCATATTAACAGGCGAATTTAATGCCTACAAAACGCAATTACTGGCAATTTTCGGACACTAATAGAAATACAATCTAAAGTTTTGAAATCTGGTTTCTTATCAACACTTTCGGTACTGTTTTCAAGATAGGCAGTTACACACAATTGCCAATACACATCAAAATGGTTGATGTCAATATTGAATAGAAGATGCATCTAATTACCTATGGCAGAACAAATAACGAATACCAATTTACTGACGGAATTAACGTTTGAACCATTGACAAAGAAGAACTGGAATAAGTTGCTTGAACTTTTTGGTGAAAAGGGAGCTGGTGCCAATTGCTGGTGCATGCACTTTAGGCTAAACAAAGCAGCCTATGAGGAAGGTAAAGCCAATGGGGGCAACAAAAATGGGATGAAGCAACTTGTTTGGAATGAGCAACCAACAGGGCTTTTGGCTTTTTATGAGGGTGTGCCCATTGCCTGGTGTGCATTTTCACCAAGGGAAGATTTTGTAAGGCTTCAAAAATCGCGTGTGCACCAACCGATTGACGATCAAAAAGTATGGTCAGTGCCCTGTACTTTTGTCAAGAAGGAGTTTAGGAAACATGGAGTTTCAGTAGCCCTTTTAAAAGGGCTGGTACAGTATGCCAAGGCACAAGGCATTAATATTATTGAAGCCTACCCTACTATACCCACTCAAGAGAAATTACCTGATGGCTTTGCCTGGATAGGGTTGTATAGGTCATTTGAGCAAGCCGGCTTTGAAATTGTTGACAGCACCTCTAAACATAGGCCTATGGTGAGGTATTACACCAACCGAGCTTGAGGTTTGGCCCAATGTTTGGCTACCCTATAAGCTAAGGGCTTGCCAGAATATTGGGGTATTACGTTTTGTAAACCACCACAATAATAATTCTGGTAGATGGGTATTTGAATTTATGAAAGCACTTTTATATTTTTGTGAAAGCACTTTCATAAATGATTGGTATGACAGATGTATTAAATGAGTTAGGGTACCTTGCAGGGGCTTCTCGGTTTCGTAGAATCAGCGAAAAGCTGCAACAAGATGGAGACAAGGTATATTCAGAAGCCAATATACAATTTAAGGCTAGCTGGTTTTCTGTTTATTACGTTTTGGCAAGATCAGCCTCACCACAAACCATACTTGAAATTTCTAACCAAATTGACTTTACCCATATTACGGTAAAGAATATTTTACGTGAACTAAAAGCAGAAGGGTTGGTGCGCATTGAGCCAAACCCTGAT
>CAZXTW010000998.1:0-2604 GCA_964643525.1 uncultured Roseivirgaceae bacterium | reverse complement strand
AGGGGTATGGGTTTTTAATTTTTGGGGCTTTGATGCACCCACCCCCCGTTTGTTACACCCTGAAGTAAAAAACATTTTTAAACTCAGCCAGGTGCTGCATTTCAACACAAATGGCCCTAACTTAAAGGTTACGCAATTTGGCTGGTAACCGGTACTGTAACCGCAGCTTTAGCCAAAGCAAAACAAACGCAACTTGCGTTTTGTTTAAATGCAACTTGCATATTTTCAAACGCAACTTGCGTTTGTTTAGAACGCAAGTTGCATTGGTTTGGAATGCAAGTTGCATTAGTTTAGAATGCAAGTTGCATTTGTTGCACCTCTACGGGAGGCACACCCCTTGCCTATACATACCCGCATACCTGGCCTATAGATACCCCAACACCTTGCCTCCCTTAGGCCAGCACCTATGCCAGGGGTTACCCACCTGCAACGACGCCCATTTTGACGCATAAGCAGGGTGCCTGGCTCAATGGTGGTGCCAATTATTGTTTATACCTTTGAATAAAGGTTGTATATTCACTTCATGACCCAGCCACAATTACTGCCCATTGGGTTTTCTGATTTTAAAGACCTGCGCACTAGCAACAGGTACTATATTGACAAATCATTGTTCATCAATGAGTTGATGGCAGATGGAGCCAAGGTAGTGCTGTTGCCTCGCCCAAGACGCTTTGGCAAAACACTTAACCTGAGTATGCTGCGCTACTTTTTTGATTGTACCGAAAACCAGACCCACCTGTTTCAGGGCCTGGCCATTACTAAAACCGCTGCCTGGCCACTACACCAGGGCCAATACCCGGTATTGTTCCTGTCATTTAAAGAGTTAAAGCTTGACTCGTTCGAATCAAACATCAAGATTTTTCGGCGGCATCTGCTGCGAGAGGCCGATAAACATCAGTATCTGCTGCAATCAACTCAGTTAAGCCAGTACGATAAGGCCAGTTTTAAAGGCCTGTTTGAAGAAACTGATGCCGACCTGCTTACTGACAGCCTGCTGCTGCTTACTAAGTTGCTGTTTCAGCATCATGGTAAACCCGTTGTGCTGCTGCTTGATGAATATGACACCCCCCTGATCAATGCCTATAGCAATGGCTGGTACAATACAATGGTTACTTTTATGCGCAACCTGCTTAGTGCCGCCTTTAAAGACAACCAGTACCTGGCCAAGGGTGTAATTACAGGCATACTACGGGTGGCCAAAGAAAGTATTTTCAGCGGCTTAAATAATATTCGCACGTATACCGTAGCACATCAAGCCTACAATACACAGTTTGGCCTTACCGCTACAGAAGTGCAACAGGCCCTGGCCAGCTATGGGCTGGCTGGCCATTATGCCGCTGTTGAAGCCTGGTACCATGGCTATTTGTTTGGTGGTACACCCATTTATAACCCATGGAGTATTGTGAATTATCTGGCTGCGCCAGCTGAAGGCCTACAGCCTTATTGGGTAAACACCAGCAACAACGACCTGATTGCCAGCATGCTGGCCAGTGCAGATAACCATACACTACAACAAATAGAGTTGATAGTACAAGGCCAACCTGTAGAAACCCGACTGAACGAACATACTGTTTTTGCTGACCTTGACCGCGCTGAAGCCACTACCCTGCTTACCTTTTTGGTGTTTAGTGGCTACCTCAAAGCTCAATTGGCCAGGCAGGATGATTACCACAACTACTACCAACTGGCTTTGCCTAATAAAGAGGTGAAATCAGTTTACAGCACCATATTAGAAGAGTTTCTGACAGCCCCAATTTCAGCCAGTGCCTCTCATGAATTGATACAATACCTGCTAATGGGGCAAGCAGATGCATTTACCAAAACACTACAACAATATATACTGGCTGCCTTTAGCTATTTTGATGTGGCCGAGCCACAGGCCGAACGGGTTTATCATGGCTTTATGCTGGGCGTACTGGCCCTGCTGCATACCACCCACCAAATTCTTTCTAACCGCGAAACAGGCCTGGGCCGGGCTGATATGTTGCTTATGCCACGCAGTGCCAATGACAACCGGGCCTATGTATTAGAGTTTAAACAGGCCCCTGGCCCTGAAAAGTTACCGGCCACCGCCCAAAATGCCCTAAATCAAATCAGCAACCAACGCTACACCACCTTAATGACAGACCAGGGCAAGACCCAATTGCTGCACTACGGCATTGCCTTTAGTGGCAAGCAGGTGTACGTTGCCCTCAAAAACAACTGATGTGCCCTTTCCCCATTCTTTAGACAGCTGCCGGCAGTGCTATTAGTCATGTATCGCCTCCTTTTAAAAGTACAAAAGCCCCCTTGAGCGGACCCCGAGCGGACGAACAGCGGACCTACGCCGGACGGCCATTTTTTTAGTTTTTGCCCATTTTCTGGGTTTTGTACAATTTTTAGCCCACCAGTTAGGGGATTGGCCTTGGCGTGCAGCTGGTAGCTGGTGCCCGGTTGTGTACCCAGCCTGAGTTATGAGTAATTAGTTATGACTTGGCTGGGCATCATAATTCATACCTCATAATTCATAACTACTGAGTGATATGGCAGGGCATCATTATTCATAATTCATAATTCATAACTCATAATTAATAACAACTATTTTTTGCCGGGCAGCCAACCATT
>CAZXTW010000997.1:0-2611 GCA_964643525.1 uncultured Roseivirgaceae bacterium | reverse complement strand
TATGCCGGGGGGTATCATCAACCAGGTCGTCACCACAAATATCATACTCATCACCCCAAGGGTGCTTTAGGTTTACCCAATGGCCTACTTCATGCACCAGCGTTTTGCCCTGGTTGGCAGTAATATGTTGTGTGTAGCCAAAAGCATCAGTATCTACCACCACACCGTCAAACCTGGGGTCCCTTCCCGGATATGTAGCAAAGCCCAGCGGCCCTTTGATTTGACACACCCAAATATTGAGGTACTCTGCCGGCCTCACCACATCATGCCCACCGGTATTGCTTCTTTTTTGGTCACTTTCGGTAAATTCTTCAACGGCAGTGTGGGTTCTGGTAATCGCCTCATGCCATTGGCCTTCCTCATCTTGCCACTGGGCCAGCTCAAACCTCAGGTTCATCTTGCCTGCTATAGCCCTGAATGACTGGGGCATATTGGCCAGGTCTTCTTCATCAGGATTAAACCACCTGTTCAGGGTAATCATCTGCCGTTCAACTACATCATCGGCAAGGTTATCTTCAGCCTCATGCCAAATAATATGTACCACCACCGGTATGGTTATGGGTTCATCATTGGCAGTTAACAGGCCGTTTTTATACTTGGCCTTCATCTTCTGTGCATGCCGTTCTACCCCTTCTCTGGTTTTTCGGTAGGCAGGGTCAGTCTTCATCAGGTGTTGGTGCAGGCCTGAGCTGCCAGACCTATGTTTGATCTGTGCCTTGGCCGAAAAAGAAATCGTACAGTTTAAGCATAGGCAAATCAATAAATGTAGTAAGCAGGCATGTTTTGTTCTGGGCTTTTTCATTGAGGTATTCGTTAAGCATTTATTAGTTATCTACTAAAAATCGTACCCTGGCCACCTGGTCATTCCGGGCTACTTCAATCAGGTACACGCCAGCAGGTATATCACCCAGGGGCAGGTTGTAGCTGTTTTTTAACTGGTAATAGGTTTTTTGGTACAGTGTGCGGCCCTGCGGATCTGTAATGCGGGTGTGTGTTTCTATAGGCACCCTGTTTACACCAGTGGTTTGCAGGGCACTTTCATCTTGACTGGCAATGGTTACGGCTATTTGATACCTGGCAGGGTTGGGGGTAACCGCTATTGATAAGGCATTGGTCTGCTCAGGGTTTACATTCAGGTTGGGCTGGGCAGCACCCGTAGTAAAAGGCAGTTCAACGCGCGCGGCAACAACATCATCACATATACTGTTTATCTCTGCCAGGTAGGTTGCATTGGCCTTAAGCCCGGTTAAAGCTACCGCTTGCGTGGTGTTGCTTTGTGTAGAGAGGTGAATGATTTTTTCTGGGTTAACACCCGTTTCTATTACAGTAACCTCAAAACCATCAGGTAAAGTATCGGGTAGCTGCCACCGCAGTGTGCCCATGGTGTGGTCATTGCCAGCCGGCACAAAACTCAGACTTTCTGCCGGTTTACAGGCATTGGTAGTAGCCGAAGCAATATCGTCTACAAATTCACTGTGGCAACGCGCCGTGAAGCGGAAGGTGTAGGCAGTACCGGGTTCAAGGTTACCAATTCTGATGAACGGCTCATAAGTTCTTTGCCGTACAATAACCGGCTGGTTTTGCGGGGTAAACTTAAGGTAGGTGGCATCAACGTACACATACTCTGGGTGGTCATTCCATGTATACTCAACATAATTGCTGCCAGTGGCCCTGATTTGTACCATAATATCGGGGCAGTTATTAAAGCCCAGGGTAACTGTGTTCACACTGCGCCAAGGCGAGTATTGGTTTTTGGCGGTACAGAATGCACGTACCTGTACTGAATACAGTGTATTGGGGCTTACCCCCGTAATTTTATACTTGTTTTTGTCTGTCTGGCCTGCCGTAACCCAACTGCCTGCAACTGTTTTCCGGTACCTGATTTCATAAGTCTGATTACTGCTCTGGTTAACCCAACTCAGGTCTATTTGCGTTTGGCCGCTCAGGGCTATTACATCACCCGTAGGCTGGCAGGCACATTGGTTTTGCACGCCTGGGGTATAATTGCTTAGGTAAGCTGCTGTGGCAAAGGTTTCTCTCATGCCACCGTTGCCAAACAAAGCCCTTGACCGTTCTACCTGCCCTTTTGAAAACATTTTTGTACATATGTCAGAGGTGTAGTCCATGAAGTTCATAAACATATCACCATAAGGGTTATTGGTGCCGCAGCTATTCACATTTTGCGGAAACGTAGGGCAATAGAAGTTAGGACCAAACTGTACTGGTGTATCATCAACCAAATCATCACCGCAGTTTACGCCCTCGTCTACGCTCCACAAATGGTACAGATTGAGCCAATGGCCAAACTCATGTATGGCTGTTTTACCCAGATTGCTTTCTGGTGTACTTGTTAACCCAAACGCCTTTACATCAAGTACAATACCGTCTATCTCAGGGGGGCCACCTGGCAAGGCAGCAAAGCCCAAAAAGCCATCTATCTCACACACCCAAATGTTAAGGTATTCGCCTGGCCGCACCATGTCATGGCCGCCAGAGCTTTCAAACATCACCCCAGAATCTCTGGTAAACTTCTGCCCACTGGTGCGTGTTCTGGTAATCGGTGCATGCCATTTACCCCTATAATCTTGCCACCATGCCAGTTTCAGTTTAA
>CAZXTW010000996.1:0-2617 GCA_964643525.1 uncultured Roseivirgaceae bacterium | reverse complement strand
TAGGCACTGATACTGACGTGACCATTACTACTTTTGACTTGTTTGACGAGGCGCAAAAGAACACCCTCATCAGCAAGGCCAACGTGGTGGTTTCAATGATGCCCGCCCGCTTTCATATTCATGTGGCAGGGGCATGCCTAAAATACCAATGCCATATGGTTACTGCCTCTTATGCCACCCCTGAGCTGAAGGCCCTATCTGGCCAGTTTAGCAGCAAGGGCCTGTTAATGCTGTGCGAAATGGGCCTTGACCCTGGCCTTGACCACATGTCGGCCATGAAAGTGATTGATCATATCAGGGCCAACGGTTACCAGCTTGAAGGGTTCGAAACGTTTACCGGCGGTCTGTTGGCCCCAAAAAATGACGACAACCCCTGGCAGTATAAATTTACCTGGAACCCCCGCAATGTAGTGCTGGCTGGCCAGGGCACAGTTAAGTTCATACAAGAGGGGCGCTATAAGTATATACCCTACCATAGGCTGTTTAGGCGTACTGAAATCATCCATATACCTGATTACGGCTATTTTGAAGGGTATGCCAACCGCGACTCACTCAACTACCTTGATCTGTACAACCTGAGGGGCATCAAAACACTGTACAGAGGCACCTTTAGGCGGCCTGGTTACTGCAAAGCATGGAACATTTTTGTGCAGCTAGGTGCCACCGACGATACGTATAAAATGGAAGGAGTGACCAATATGACCCATCGCCAGTTCATCAACTCTTTCCTTTCGTACAACCCCAACGACTCGGTAGAGCTGAAGCTGGCCCACTACATGAATATTGACATCGACTCTGAAGAGATGTATAAGCTACGCTGGCTGGGCTTATTTGACGAAACCCCCGTAGGGCTGACAGAGGGCACCCCAGCGCAGATTCTGGAATTTATATTGCGCAAGAAATGGACATTAAATGCCGACGACCGCGATATGATTGTGATGTGGCATAAGTTTGACTTTATTGACCAGGACAAACACAGGCAAATACAATCTTACCTGATTACCCAGGGCGACAACAGCCAGGAAACCGCCATGGCCAAAACTGTTGGCCTGCCTGTGGCCATTGCCACTAAGCTTTTATTGAATGGCCAACTCACAGCCACCGGTGTGCAAATACCTGTTACCCAAGATATTTATGAGCCTGTACTGAACGAGCTAAAGCCGCTTGGCATTATAGTAAAAGAAAAAGAAATTTCGCTGCCCAAACAATAGCACAACCTTACAGGTACAGGTAAAAAGGCTTTAGCAATGCTACAAAGGGCGGGCTGTACTGCCCGTCTTTTCCATAAATATTTAAGCGTTGCGTAGTGCAGCCACTATTTTGGTAGCTGTAACCCGTCATAACCCGCAGCAGCTTGCTTTGGGCATTGTGGTGCAGGTGCATTTGCCAAAACGGCATTAGACCAGCCTGCTGCATTTGCTCTTGAAGCTGGTTAGCCTCATAAGGGGGTAGCATCACAAAAAAGCGCCCCTGCTGCTGCAACCATTGGGTTACGGCCTGGGCTAAGGCCTGCAAAGGCAGGGTATCGTTATGCAGGGCCAGCTTTTTGGCTTCTTGGTCAGGCTGCAGGTGCTGGCTAAAAAACGGGGGGTTGCATATAATTAAATCATACCGGCCACTACCTGCATTTGCAAAATCCTGAACGGCCCCATGCCATACGTTTATGCGCTGTGCCCAGGGGCTTTGCTGCACATTTTCTTTGGCCTGTACATAAGCCCCCTGGTCTATTTCAACTGCATCTATTTGTGCCGGGCACCGCTGGGCCAGCATCAGGGCCAGCAGCCCGGTGCCAGTACCAATATCAAGTACGGTAGCGGCACCGCTCAATGCAGGTACGGGCACCGCCGCACCAAACACACAAGCATCAGTGCATACCTTCATGCCAGTGGCCTGTTGCTGTATGCTAAACTGTTTAAAATTAAAATAACTGTTGGGCATTATGGGCAGGTACGCTTAGCCAGCTGCGCCGTTTTCGTAGGCAACATCAACCTTTAAATCAAAACCCTCTGCACTGGCAACAGCCAGCTGGTCGCACCGCTCATTTTCAGGTATGCCTGCGTGCCCCTTAACCCACTGAAACCTAATGCGCTGCCGCTTATACAGCGGTATAAACTGCCGCCACAGGTCTACATTCTTTTTATCTTTAAAGCCCTTCTTTTGCCAGTTCCAGATCCAACCCTTCTCTACCGAATCTACCACATACTTGCTGTCAGAGTAAATCAGCACCTCCAGGTCGTTTTTCTTCAAGGCCTCAAGCCCCTTAATCACAGCCAGCAACTCCATCCGGTTGTTGGTAGTTTTTCTAAAGCCTTCGCTCAGCTCTTTTCTATGCTCGCCGTACATCAGCACAGTGCCGTACCCACCACGGCCGGGGTTGCCCTTAGCCGCACCGTCAGTATACATCACAATTTTCATAGGCCTATATTAGTTTTGATCAATTTAATGGCAATGGCCAGCAGTATTACGCCAAATATACGCCTTAAAGTATCCAGGCCGGCGCGGCCCAGCTTTTTTTCTAACCAGGCCGATGACTTCAGCACTGCATACACAAACACCAGGTTAAGTACAATGCCTGTTAAAATATTTACCACATGGTATTCAGCCCTGAGGCTCAACA
>CAZXTW010000995.1:0-2619 GCA_964643525.1 uncultured Roseivirgaceae bacterium | reverse complement strand
GTGTTGAGCCAGATATTCTGCTGCCAGATTTGTATGCCAACCTGCACATAAGCGAGGCCAGCAATGCCACCGCCCTCACCACCAGGCCGGTAAGCAAAAAAACGTACTTTAAGCCCCTGCCTCCCCTACCATTAACCCCCTTGCGCGAAAAAAGTATTGAGCGTGTGGTGGGTGACCTTGCCTTTGAATCTGTCATTAACATGCAGCGCAACCTGAATACACAAATAAAAAAGGTGCCGCTTACGGTTAAAGGCTATGCACAGTTTATGGCCAGTACCGGCCTGGGCCAGCTGGACAGCCAGCAGGTTACCAACCCGGCATATACCGTGCAGGCACCTTCATTTTTAAGTACTACTGTTGTGAGTGACGCCAATGAAAAGATAAAGCAAAAAGCCAGAAGGGCCATTGAGCACGATCTGTACATTAACGAGGCCTACCAGGTACTGCTTGATTTGAAACAATTGAATGATAAATAGCAAACACCATGAATTGCAAACACACTTTTTTATTGCTGATTTTATTTTGTTTAAGCCTGACAAGTATACACGCCCAGACACCCACCGAAGCCGGAGAGTATATGGATAAGATTACGGGCATTATTGGTACCCTGAAAAAAGACAGCTGGCAGTATACAAAGGTAATTATGCGCGGCAAAGGTGCCCGCAAGGTTGAAAAACGCCGCCAGGAGTTGATTGAGGCCTACCGTGAAGTTATTGGCCAGTTAAGGCTGGTTAAGCCTTTTTATGGTGATAATACTTTAAAGAAGGCTTATTATGACAATATGCGGCTGGCCTATGCTGTGTTTCGTGAAGACTACGGCAAGATTTTGAATATGGAAGAAATTGCCGAGCAATCATACGACAATATGGAGGCCTACCTCACGGCCAAAGAGCTGGCCAGCCAAAAGCTTGACAGCGCCAATGAATTAGGCCAGTTGGCCTTTCGTGCGTTTGCCCTGGCCAATGATATTACCCTGGTTGAGGGCGATGCTGATAAGCTGAGCATACGCATTAGAAATGCCGGCGAGGTGCTGGCGTATTACAATGACCTGTACCTGATTTTTTTTAGAAGTTACGTACAGGAAAGCTACGCCATGGATGCCCTGAAACGGGGCGATATTAATGGCCTTGAGCAGAGTGTAAGCGCCATGCAATCGGCCATTGCCCAAAGTAAAGAAACCCTGGAAGCTACTGCCAGTTTTAGGAATGACCGGGGCCTGAAAATATTAGTGCAGCGTATGCTTGACTTTTACCAGAAAGAAAGCGAAGCGTATTTTCCTAACCAGGTAGACTTTTATTTGGCTAAAGACAACTTCGAGAAAACCAAGAAGGTGGTTGAAAGCAAAAAGAAGAAAGACCTGACCCAGGCTGATATTGACGCCTATAATAAGGCAGTGAATGATTATAACAATGCGGTAAACACCTTTAACAAGGTAAACACAGCCTATAATGAGCAGCGCACCGATGGGTTAGAGCAGTGGAACAAAGGCATACAGACTTTTTTTGACCGCCATTCAAAATAAGTAACTCTGAGGGTTATAAAGTTAGTTAGCCCCGCACATACGGGGCTTTTTTTATTGTTTGGCTGGTGGCACCTCAAACTCTTTTTCTAAAAAGTTTATGCCGGGAGGCAGGGCGCTGGCACTATCAACCGGCAGCGTGGTTGATTCGCGCTGGGCTGCCAGCCGGGCCTTGCGCTGGTAGTACTCTGCTACAGTCACTTCCTGCCCGGTAAAGGCCACACCGGCGGGCTGCCTGTCTGCACTGACTACCCGTTTGGCTGTAAACCATATTTCGCCGCTGGCATCAAACGCTTCAAGTATAAGCCCTGGCAGGCCCTGTAGCTTCCACGGCCCTGCCTTCACGGGTATATCAGTAGCAAACCAGGCTGTGTAAGTGCGCCCGCTGTATTTGCCCATGGCCTTTACACAGGCAAAGCCTTCAATACGCTTTTGCTCAGTGGTAACTTGCCAGTTAAATACAGGCAATGGTTGTGATACGGTGTATACTTCGTTGTTCTGCAAACGCTCTAACGACAGGATTTGCCTGGTGGCAAAGTTCTGAAACTGAAAGGTGCTGTCGCGGTCGTCGCGCCGGCTTTCAATATGGCCAAACTTTTTGTGAAAATCGCCATTGCCACTAAACCATTGAAACAGCGCCTGGTTGTCGTTAAAATACAGAACGCACGTGTATTCTTTACGTGTGTTTAATTGTATGGTGCCATCATACTGCACCATGGTATTGGCTGTAATTCGGTACTGGGCAAAGGCATGAGGCACAAAGGCAATTAATAAAAACAACGAAACGACTAGAATAACACGTGGCATAGCTTGAATATTTAAAACAAGCAACCCGGATGGTACCCGTAGGGTTTTGCCTAATGGCCAGGTTGCTGTACTTGGCATGAAGATAACCCAATAACGAACAAACCTGCCATTTACTGCCCTTTAAAATAAATATTCATCCCTAAAAAAGGGGCTGGCAGTGCCAGCCCCTTTTTCGGCATACTCCATATGAATAATAGCTTGTATTATACGCTAAGTGCGTCTAATATGGCCTGGGGTTCTACCCGCTCGCGGTAGTCGCCGCCCTCACTTTGGGCAAAGCTTACAGTGCCATT
>CAZXTW010000994.1:0-2626 GCA_964643525.1 uncultured Roseivirgaceae bacterium | reverse complement strand
CGACGCCGATCAGTTCGGTGCTTCCCCTCAAAATGAGCATGACGATCATTTGGGAGATGATCCTACCTGGCAGGACTCAACCCAAAAATCAATTCCGACGACACCGACACCCAAAACTTTGAGAGTCCCGTCTCAGCAGCCATTGCCGCAGCCCTCTCTCAAAGACGTTGCGGATGAGGTGCGCGGAATTGACTTGGAAATCGTTGCTGCCAACCTGGGCTTGGAACTCGATCGCTACGACAAACACAAGTGGCGCGATGGTGACCACATCATCAGCATCAGCGGTCCCTTGTTCATGGATTGGCTGGCGGATCGAGGTGGCAGGGGCGCGATCGATCTGGTGATGCATGTCCAACATATTGAGTTCAAGGAGGCTGTCGAATGGTTATCGGGGCAAGACCTGTCTCAGCGTCCGACCCATATTCGGGTTCATGCTCAGACTGAGGAACGGGAGCCTCGGCAACTCGTCATGCCAGATTCCAGCGAATACCGCTGGCAGGCGGTTCGGGAATACCTGGTGGAGACTCGCAAGTTGCCCACAGCGCTGATCGATCGCCTCCATGAGCGTGGATTAATCTATGCCGATAACCACCAGAATGCAGTCTTTGTCCGCCACAGCTTGAAGAAGAATTCTTGGGTAAGGGGCGAGGTGACGGGAGCGAGTTTGCGCGGCACTTGGGGTGAGGACAACCACTATCAAGGTCTCGCTCCAGGTTCGGCTAGAGACAGGGGCTGGTTTTGGCTTGGCACTGGCAGTGGCCAGGTGAGTCGGGTACTGCTAACGGAATCGCCCATTGATGCCATGTCGATCGCGGTGTTGGATAAGGAGCGACAGGCTGTATCGGGAGTGACAATCTACCTATCGAGTGACGGCTCTGGCAGTGTCCCCCAGGAAACATTGAAGTCAGTTCTCAGTCAGAGTGGGCGAGTTATCGCGGCATTTGATGCGGACAAAGCGGGAGAGTTAATGGCTTGGCGGTTGGCACAGCAGATGCCGGGGATAGAACGTTTGGCACCAAGCCAAGGTAAGGATTGGAATGAATCGCTAATGTATCCTAAAAGGTCGCAAGAGTCGCCGCGATGCCAGACTGATCATGTCTTGCTACACCATCTTTGGCAATGGTATGGCGCAGCCCATGCACTCGGCAGACAGGAGGCTTATCTGAAGCGGATCACGGAGGTTGCAAAGGAATCTATTAAAGGACAATCTCTATCACCAAAAGCGAGAGTTGCGATGAAAGCGGATATGACTAGATTTTCCCAGCAGGTGGTTAAGGAGAGAGAATTGCTAAGCCCAGTCTGGAATAACTTAGAAGTTTAGAGAAAAAGACATTTGGACTGTGCGATCGCCGATGAATAATTGAAGCAATCTGATCAATTTTTGGCGCTCGTGACAAAAAGTTTTTCTGATCGCCGATCTCCCCTTTGACTATGTCTTGAGGAATGCTACAGCTCTACTTCAACAGCAGTTGGATGTAGAGTCTGCGATAATCGCGCAAGACGTTCTCCAGGATGCCCCGTGACTGATATCCAGAAAGACGGTGGTGAAGAATACGAGCTCTACATTGAGCCTGGGGAACTTGCCAACGTAGACGCTGATACGGACGAAGGTTATCGGGATTCAGCTTGCCTACCATTGATATGAAAAAGGTTCACAGCATCATCTGGAGCTATGCTAAGCACACTATTGGTGCGTTTGTGAACTTTGGTCTAGCGGAGATTGAAGAGATGAACCTGGAGTTCAATTTGAAGATTGTGCTTAAGGATAATCGCCCTACGGCTCACTCTATTAACCGCTCTAGCCAGTCCTAGCATCTCGTCCAACTGCATTACGTTCTCTGCAAAGACACTTGCATTCCACTAAAAAGAGAAATTTCACCTGCGATCGCATTGACCGAGGACGTGAGGAACAAGTATTGGGCTAAGGAGATTGTAATCCTGGTACGTCGACGTAGATTGGTCTGATCATTGGGAATTCTGGTAATAAATCTTGCTGAGGTGTTCATAGAAAACATCTCTTTGTCAGGTCTGCATGACTACCACTCAGGCAGGCCATCCTTTACTACTGACGGTACTTTGTATGGAAAGTACGATCTCCCCCAAACATGCTTTACAGCTAGACTACAGCTTTCTTTTACTGACTCACATTGTCTGTTCGGATCAGCAAATCCACAACAAGGAAGCTAGGGCGCTACAGGATCTAGCGGAGCAGGCCAGCATCAATGAGGCGACACTCCATGAGATGGAGAAGATTTTAGGACAGGATGCTTCCCACCTTGCCCTGACAGATGTTGCCCAACAAGTTCCGCTCGGTCAGCGGAGTGAAGCTATTCGGCAAGTGATGGCTGTAGCTTATGTTGACGGCTTCTTCTCTCCACTTGAGCGGGAAGAAATTAATCGCATTGCTCAACTTTGGGGTATCTATGAGCATGAAATTGAACAGATGCTTGAGGAGGCGCAAGGCTTCGGACGTTGGCAAACAGATACGGCTGATCAGGATGAGTTATCGATTGGAGCCCGACTGCTTAAGGGAGCTGAATCAGTTTTATCAAGGTCGCTCATCACGAAATTGGCTGAACTGGCACCACAGCATATTAGCCAGCGGATTGAGTGTTTGCAGCGTGAG
>CAZXTW010000993.1:0-2626 GCA_964643525.1 uncultured Roseivirgaceae bacterium | reverse complement strand
AAAGACGCCTTCCATAAGGCCGTATTGGCCGATGATTACAGTGAGGTAGGGTAGGCCGGTGCTGGTACCAAGTTTGCCCCACTGTATGAGCTAACCATTGAAGGGGGGCAGCAGGCCACCATTAAGTTGCGCCTAACCACCAACCAGTACACCACCAGCCCGTTTGATGCCTCAGCCTTTGATGCGGTATTTGATGCCCGCCTGCAAGAGGCCAATGAGTTTTATGCCGGTTATGTGCCAACAGGCGCCAGCCCAGAGCTGGCCTCGATACAACGGCAGGCCTTTGCCGGCATGCTGTGGAACAAACAGTTTTACCACTACGATATTGAGCAGTGGCTGCACGGAGATGACCCCGAGCACCCACCGCCAGCCAGCAGGCTGCACGGCCGCAACCACCAATGGAAAAGCCTGCACAATGAAGATGTGATTTCAATGCCCGATAAGTGGGAGTACCCCTGGTATGCCGTGTGGGACCTGGCCTTTCATTGCGTGCCTATTGCCATGATTGACCCAGATTTTGCCAAGAAACAGCTTATACTGGTGCTGCGCGAGTGGTACATGGCCCCCAATGGCCAAATACCCGCCTACGAATGGGCCTTTGGCGACGTAAACCCACCCGTGCATGCCTGGGCCACCCTGCAGGTATACAAGCTGGAAAAGAAGCATTGGGGCACTGCCGATACCGATTTTTTGAAAAAGGTGTTCCAGAAGCTCATGATTAACTTTACCTGGTGGGTAAACCAAAAAGACAAGAACGGCAATAATGTGTTTGAAGGAGGCTTTTTGGGCCTTGACAATATTGGTATTTTTGACCGCAGCCAGCCACTGCCCAAGGGGCTTACCCTTGAGCAGGCCGATGGCACCAGTTGGATGGGCATGTACTGCCTGAACATGATGGAAATGGCCCTTGAAATTGCTAAGGTTGACTGTGCTTTTGAAGATGTAGCCACCAAGTTTTTTGAGCACTTTATATACATTGCCGAATCACTAAACCATATAGGCCTGGGTGATACTGGGCTATGGGATGAGGAAGAAGGCTTTTATTATGACATGCTGAACAGTGCAGGGGGTTATATGCCCTTGAAGGTGCGCTCGCTGGTGGGGCTTACCTCCTTATTTGCCGTAACTGTAATTGAGCAGGATACCCTTAAAAACGTGCCTAATTTTGTGCGCCGCCTTAAGTGGTTTCGTGACCACCGCCAAAAGCGCGATAAGTACCTGGTTATTGAAGATTTTAACGAGCATACTGATGTCCTGTTTTCGCTGGTACGGCGCGACCGTCTGGAGCGCCTGCTCACGGCCCTTGTTGATGAGGGCGAGTTCCTGTCACCAGGAGGGATCCGGTCAATCTCAAAACGGCACGAGCAGTACTATTCTGTGCACCTGATGGACCAGGAGTTTGGCATAACCTACCAGCCGGGCGAAAGCGATAACAATATGTTTGGCGGTAACTCAAACTGGCGCGGCCCGGTATGGATGCCCATGAACTACCTGCTGGTACAGTCATTGTACGAGTATATGAAGTACTACCAGAATAACCTGACCGTGCCCTTCCCCACGGGTAATGGCCAGTCATTCACTTTAAAAGAAGTAGCAGATGAAATATCAAAACGGCTGGTCAGTATTTTTCAGGCAGATGCAGAAGGAAACCGCCCTGTCAATGACGGGCACCCCCTGTATCGCGATCCCCACTTTAATGACCTGGTGCTGTTTTATGAATACTTTCATGGCGATAACTCACGTGGCCTGGGGGCCAGCCACCAATGCGGCTGGACGGGCCTTGTGGCTGAATTGATTCATCATTGCTTTGCTACAGAGTAATGATGAGTTATGAATTATGAGTGATGATGACGTTCATAGTGATGAGGTATGAGTGTTGGTGGCATTGGGTGGAAAAGGTTAAAACTTATTGCCAGCGGCAACCATTGGCGGGTTGTTTTGTCATTAGGCTGAACCTTTGCTGTAACTAAAACACAACTGAAGCTTTATGAACCGCACATTACTAGTTGGCTGCCTGGCCATGTTACTGGCTGTAGGCAGCTATGGCCAGCAGCCTGGCACAACCGGTACACCCTGGCCCCGGTGGGCCACTGCACAGGAGGCAGGCTTTGACCCCGCCGGGCTTGATGCCATTACCGACTACCTGAATACCACCAAAGATGCCCGAACCACCGGCCTTGTAGTGGCTTATGATGGTAAAATTCTATATGAATACGGCAACACCACCACCGTAAGTTATATTGCCAGCTGCCGTAAAAGCATTTTAATGATGTTGTATGGCAAGTATATTGACAATGGCACGGCCAATTTAAACCAGAGTATTGGCAGCATGGGCATTGATGAAAAAGACGGCCTGCTGCCCATAGAAAAATCAGCCACCCTGCATGACGTGCTGACGGCCCGCTCTGGGGTGTTTCACGAAGCCTCCAACGGAGGGTACGATAAAGACAGCTTCAGAAAGCGGGGTAGCGTACAGCCCGGCACATATTGGGTGTACAATAACTGGGATTTTAACGTGGGTGGCCACCTGTTTGAACAGCATGCAGGCCGCTCAGTTTATGAAGAAATTGAGGTGCAGTTTGCCAAACCCATGGGCTTTGAGCATTGGAGCCTGAAAAAGCAGAAG
>CAZXTW010000992.1:0-2630 GCA_964643525.1 uncultured Roseivirgaceae bacterium | reverse complement strand
GACATACACATCGTAGCCATCTTCCAGGGCCGATAGGGCCGCACTGTTGGTACATACCTCAGTCCACAGGCCGGCAATAACCAGCTTTTTCTTTTTGGTGGCCTCTACCGCTTTTACCACACGGGTATCTTCCCATGAGTTCATGGTAGTGCGGTCAATGTACTTGCTTTCATCAGGGTAGTACTCCCTTATTTCAGGAAATATAGGACCGCTGAATGACTTCTCGGCCACGGTGGTAATAATGGTAGGTATTTCATATACCTTACTGGTGGCCGCCACCAAACCGGCATTATTGCGCAGCTCTTCAATGGGTTGCGACTCAACCGCAAAGGCCATCTGGCTTTCATGGTCAATCAACAGCAGGGTATGGTTGGCAGGGTCTAGCAGCTCTTTGCTTGCGTTGGCCGGGTCATTATTGGGGTTAGGGTTGTATTGCTTCCACTGGGCAAATGCACCTGACATGAATAATGTCACGGCAATGGTTAACATCAATTTTTGCATCATCTTTTAATTATTTATTGTGGTTGTTAAATGGTTTCATCAATACTTACTGTTGCTTAGTCGTTCATAGGCACTTCCATTAGCAGCACACGGGCATTGGTTGTTGCCTGCAGGCTTAGCGTCTCGGCCTCCCAAATGCCGTAGCCATCACGGCGGTTCAGCTGCTGGCCATTGGCGGTTACTGTACCTTCCAGCACAAAGGTGTATACTCCGTTGCCGGGGCGGTGCAGTTTGTAGGTATCGCTCTGGCCAGCGTCAAAATCACCCATATAAAACCAGGCATCCTGGTATATCCACACGCCAGCGTCGTTGGCATTGGGTGATAGCACCTGGTACAATTTGTTTCTGGTAGCCAGTGCCTTCATGGGCACCTGACTGTACCGGGGGGCCACATTGCTTTTGTTGGGGTGCACCCATATTTGCAGAAACTGCACCGGCTGGTGGTTATTGGCGTTGTACTCGCTATGGAAAATGCCCGTGCCCGCACTCATTACCTGTATCTCACCCTCTTGAATCACAGCCTGGTTGCCCATGCTGTCTTCATGCTTCAGGTCACCACTAAGCGGTATTGAAATAATCTCCATATTGTCGTGCGGGTGTTTGCCAAAGCCCTGCCCGGCCGATACAGTATCATCATTCAAGACCCTTAACATGCCAAAGTTCATTCGGGTGGGGTCGTAATAATTCGCAAAGCTGAAGGTATGGTAGCTATTCAGCCAACCATGGTCGGCATTCCCCCTCGTCTCTGCTCTGTGTATGACTGATCGCATAATATTCAACATTTTACCGCAGGCGCATCAGGTAGTGCTTATAGCCAGCTACCTGGCCCAAGCCCCTGAAAGTGCCCTTGAATTACATCAGCAAAGATGCGGCGTAACAGCACGCCACTAAATGGAAGAATCCGGAACAGTGATGGGGAAATCCGACATGACACATTTTGTGAACTAATTCAACAAAACATCATGAACAAGGTATGGTTAAAGTTAGCATTGTGAAGGGCTGCCTACTTGCGGTTTTCGTTGCGGTAGTCAGTGATTGACTGGCCGGTTTGCTTTTTAAAAAAGCTGCTGAAATAGGCCGGGTCACTAAAGCCCAGGTTGTAGCCAATTTCTTTGCTGGAGGCCCCAGAGTAAATCAACTCGCGCTTGGCTTCTACCAACAGGCGGTCAAGAATATAGTCTTTGGCAGAAACACCAATGCTGCCTTTAATGACTTTGTTGAGGTAGTCAGAGGTAATGCTAAGCTGCTCGGCATAAAAACGCACCTGGTGGTTGTTGCGGTAATGCTGCTCAACCAGCAGCTTAAACTTGCGCAGCAGCTCAACAGAAGTTTGGTATTGCTGGGTGTTGCTGGTATCAGGGGCAGGCATGGCATCGTTGCAGGTAATCAAAAACAGCTTCAGGTGGGCACTTACCGCTTCTAGCCTAAAGCGTGATGGGCCGCTAAGGCAGGTAAGCATATTATTAACGTGGCCTTCCAGTTCAAGGTATTTGCTGGCATTTAACCCCAGCGAGGGGGCATCGCCATATTCTCTGAACAGGTTAATGTCAATTACAAAGCATTCGTTAACGCCGTTCTGCACTAAAAAATCTTTCGAAAAAGTAATGATGTACCCAACCGAGCGGCCCTCTTCTATAACCTGGTGCATTTGCCCTGGGGCAATAAAAAACACCTCAGGCCCCTTCATTGGGTAATCTTTAAAATCAATTTTATGCACGCCATTGGCCTGCTTGACCAGCAATATGGTATAATAATCATGCCGGTGGGGGTGGTCTGCAGCACCCTGGCGCAGGTCATATACCTCTTCCATGGTTTTCACCATAAATGAATCGTCTTTATTTTCTGGGTTCAGGAAGTGGTATATGCCTAATGACTCCATATTGCTGTGGGGCTGTTAATGGGTTAACCGATTCAATACAAGTTATGTTTGCAATGCTACACAAAGCTGGCATAAAACCAGCATGCAATAATCCGGCATATTGATGGGATAATACGATGCCTCGCACTACCAATGGCACTTGCAACTGGTACCCACAGGCAGTAGCATTGACGTAACCTAGACTAGGTTTTATCATAACCTAGGAGCCTGTCGGGCTTTGAGTTACCCGTTTTTATGTGACTTTTCTACA
>CAZXTW010000991.1:0-2631 GCA_964643525.1 uncultured Roseivirgaceae bacterium | reverse complement strand
CAAAAACGAGGAAGTGATCATCAAGCAAGTATTGGATGCTGGAGCAGATGGTGTGAAGGTAGGTGTAGGCCCAGGAAGTATATGTACTACTCGGGTGATTGCCGGTGTGGGGGTGCCACAGTTATCAGCAGTTTTCGAAGCGTCCAAAGCCTTACGTAAGAAGAATATTCCCGTCATAGCAGATGGAGGCATTCGGTTTTCCGGAGATGCGGTAAAGGCAGTGGCCGCCGGCGCCAATACAGTAATGATAGGCTCATTGCTGGGAGGTACTGACGAAGCTCCCGGTGAGGTAATTATTTTCGAAGGAAGAAAGTTTAAAACTTATCGAGGGATGGGGTCCATCGAAGCTATGGAAGACGGTTCCAAAGACAGGTATTTCCAGGACGCTGAAGATGATATTAAAAAATTGGTCCCAGAAGGTATCGTTGGTCGTGTACCCTTCAAGGGTCTGGTGTCCGAGGTACTCTATCAATTGGTGGGAGGGCTCAAAGCAGGAATGGGTTATTGCGGAGCTAAAAACATTGAAGACCTGAAAGCAGCAAAATTTGTGAAGATCACGGCCGCAGGAGTACGGGAAAGTCATCCCCATGATATCCAGGTAATAAGGGAGGCTCCTAATTATTCGACTAGGTAGTTCCTTCCATTTCTTTACTGGTCAATCGGTCAAATCCTATTCATCAAACTTGGACTACTCCACCACTTTGACCTTCATCATGTTGGTCTTACTCTTCCAATGCAAAGGCATGGCACCGGTGTTAATAAAAGTATCATCTTTCTTCAGATGACCTGACTGGCAAAGGATATCTTCGGTATGCTTAAAGGTATCATCGATAGCCTCCTCTTTATCGTAGTGAAAACCTCTGATTCCCCAAACCAGATTCATTTGCCTGAGCAATCTCTTATTGCCGGTGAAGATAAAAATATTGGACTTTGGGCGGTTCATCGCCAGCCTGAAGCCGGTATAACCTGATTGGGTCATTCCTACAATTGCTTTGGCGTTCACACTCTTGCTCAACCTACAGGCAGATCTTACCAGCATATCATGAATGAAAGAATCCGAGTCTTCTGAGACATCATGGAATTTGTTATAGATGGATTCGGCGGCAGCCTCCACCGAAGCAATAGCTTTCGACATGCTGCTCACTGATTCTACGGGGAATTTACCAGAAGCCGACTCGGCAGATAACATCAGTGCATCAGCCCCGTCCATTACCGCATTGGCACAATCGTTGGTTTCAGCCCTGGTAGGTCGGGGGTTCTCTATCATACTTTCCATCATTTGAGTAGCGATGATCACCGGTTTACCCATTCTGTTACACTTCTTAACCAACATTTTCTGGGCTATAGGCACTTCCTCCATAGGGATCTCAACCCCCAGGTCTCCCCGGGCCACCATCAGTCCGTCTGTAGCTTCAATGATATCGTCGATATTCTCCAGAGCTTCAGGTTTTTCGATCTTTGCCACAATCTTGGTATCCCTACCGCTGGCTTTTATCTTTTCTCTCAGGGAATGGATGTCCTCAGCTTTTCTCACAAAAGATAAAGCCACCCACTCCACATTACTGGCCAGACCGAATTCAAGATCTTTCTCATCTTTTTCGGTAAGAGATGGGGCTGATACCTTAGTGTTAGGGAGATTAATGCCCTTCCTGGATTTTAAAGGTCCTCCATGAATAATAGTTGTCGTTACTGTATCACCCGAAACGTCCTCTACCTTCAGTTCAATTTTTCCATCATCTATTAGAATGGTGTCTCCGGGTTTCACGTCCCTGGGCAGACTCTTGTAGGTTGTTCCAATTAACTCGTGGTTTCCGGTAATGTCTTTTGTAGTAATGGACAACTTATCTCCCTTTGCAATCTCCACCTGTCCGTCCTCTATCAAAGTAGTCCTGATCTTAGGACCTTGAAGGTCTTGAAGGATGCAGATGTTGGTTCCCATTTCTTCATTAAGCTCCGCAATCATTTGGATAACCTTCGAATGGTCATCGTGGGTACCATGGGAAAAATTAAGACGAAAAACATTGGCCCCTGCTTCAATTAACTCTTTCAGCACCTCCTTGGAATTACTGGCTGGTCCTATCGTAGCAACTATTTTCGTTTTATTAAAAGAGGAAGGGTTCTTCATGTATTAGAAAATTAGATTGTCTTTGTTTTTCAGCTTATCTGGTTCGATTCCCACTACATAATCTATGGAGCCTATACCTTTCATCTTTTCGATCATTCTATCCCTCTGAAAGGTTTCAGCCTCATCCTGTATGAGAAAAAAATGGGTAAAGTTCTGTAACTCAGGAAGTAAAATGGCCTTTTCTTCATTTTCTTCACTTATTGACCTGTTCCCAATCAACCGCAAAGTACTATTCTCTGTTTCAAATAATAAGTTAGAAATCAAAAGATCGTTCTCGTTAGTCTTTGGAATCGCAATATCACCCTGTTTAACCAGGTTGATATTTAATGACTGATTAAGGTCCCACGCCAGTTTATATTCCTTTACTATAGAAACAATCCCAATCAGGCAAAAACCATAATCATAGTCAATTTTTAGTCTCGTCTTCTTCAAAAAACTCCTAAGAACCTATTTGTTCAAAAGAATAAAAGACATCAAACGCAGCCAACTCTCCAATCTCAAAAGAC
>CAZXTW010000990.1:0-2635 GCA_964643525.1 uncultured Roseivirgaceae bacterium | reverse complement strand
CATAAAAGGAGATTTTGTAATTGAAGCAGGAATAGAAGATGTCCACTCTCAAGTGGAATTACTCTTGACTCAATCGCTTGGTGATATAGGTAAAAAAATTCATAGTGGACGCTCCAGAAATGACCAAGTTTTAGTCGATTTGCGTTTGTTTTTTAGAGCCGAAATTAAGGCAGTAGCAGTAGCAACTAATAAATTATTTGAGACTTACCTTGAACTAAGTGAGCAGCATAAAGCAACGCTGATGCCTGGCTACACCCATTTGCAAGTAGCCATGGTATCTTCTTTTGGCTTATGGTTCGGTGCGTATGCGGAATCGTTAGTAGATGATATGACGCTGCTGCAATCTGTTTACAAAATCGTTAATCAGAACCCATTGGGCTCAGCCGCTGGTTATGGCAGCTCTTTTGCCATTGACCGTACCCTGACTACCCAACTAATGGGCTTTGGTACCATGCATTACAATGTGGTGGCCGCCCAAATGGGCCGCGGCAAAACCGAAACCCTGCTGGCCATGGCCATGGGGGCCATGGCCCATACGCTGGGGCGCCTGGCCATGGATGTGTGCCTGTACAACAGCCAGAATTTTGGGTTTGTGAGTTTTCCTGACCACCTGACCACCGGCAGCAGTATTATGCCCCATAAGAAAAACCCCGACGTGTGGGAGCTGGTACGCGGCCATTGCAATAAGCTGGTGGCCCTGCCCAATGAGCTGGCCCTGCTTACGGCGGCCATGCCCACCGGTTACCACCGCGATTACCAGTTGCTGAAAGAAACGTTTTTTCCGGCCATACAGCAGCTTAAACGCTGCCTGACTATTACCGAATATATGTTGCAGCATATTACCGTGCATGAAAAGGTAAGCGCTACAGACCCCCATTACCGCTACCTGTTTAGTGTAGAGGTGGTGAATGAAGCGGTGCAGCAGGGCACCCCCTTCAGGGAGGCCTACCGCCAGGTGGGGCAGGCCATTGCTGAGGGCACCTACCAACCCAGCGATACAGTAAACCACACGCATGAGGGTAGCATTGGCAACCTGTGTAACGAGCAGATAGCCAGCAAAATAAAGGCTGTGCTGGGGCAGTTTAATTTTGCCCACTGGCAGCAGGCCGTTAAGGCCCTGGTTAAGCAGGCGTAAAAACTGATTACAATCATTACCGGGGTTGAGGGGCGTCATGGTGGCGGCAAGGTATATGGGTTACCTTGTGTGCATCATTAAAGGAGGTGATTATGCCATTACAATTTGACCAATACGCCCAAAAAGGCAAGGCCGTTGTGCAAGAGCTGGCCGACCAGTTGGGCATACCAGACCAAACCGCCACGGCGGGCCGCCTGTTAAGGGCTGTGCTGCACGCCTTACGCAACCGCCTGAGCGTAGATGAGAATATGCAGCTGCTGGCCCAGTTGCCCATGGCGCTTAAGGGCATTTATGTTGACGGCTGGAATATACACAAGCCCTACCCCCGCATAAAACATGTGAATGAGTTTATCAGGGAGGTAATTCATGAAGACTACCCCACGGGCAGGCATGATATTACCAATATTAAAGATGGCGAGAATGCCATTAGGGCTACTTTTATTGTGTTAGAAAACCACCTGAGTGCCGGTGAGGTAAAGGCACTGATACATGTGTTGCCTACAGAGCTGAAGCACCTGTGGCAGGGCTACCATGAACAGCACATGGCCTGACAGCAGCTGAAGCATGGGGGCTGCTGCCTTAAGCTTTTGTTAACAAACCGGACCGTACGGCCCGGTTTTTGTATTTTGGGCTGTTAGTGGTGCGGTATTAATTGTTTATGCCGCAGAATCATGTTATTTTTCTAAGCGTGAACCCCAAAAGCCCCAAATCTAAATACAATAAGCCCACCATTTTATTGGTGATTAGGCACTACCGCCTGGCAGTGGTGCTTTTAACTACGCTTATTGTATTAACGCTTGTTTACCAGGGGGTTATCAGGCAGTATATTGCCAAGGTGGCTGGCAGCAGCATTGCAGAGGTGGTGCGGGGCGAAACTGAAGGGCAGTATACTATTACTTATGATGAGATTAGCTACGACCTGTTTATAAACCAGTTACAGGTAACTGCCTTTGTGCTACAGCCGGTGATAGAGCCCACCCAGGGTATGCCGGCCGACTCAGTAAGGAGCCTGTATGAGGTAGAAGTACCTGATTTGTTTATTGACCTGCAAAGCCTGTGGGCCCTGTTGGTTGACCGCAACCTTGATGTAAAAAGTGCTGAAGCCTCTGCCCCGCAGGTGCGGGTATACAACTACCAGCAGTCAGACAAGCCCCTGTCGCTTTCGTTTGAAACGGGCAATATGTACAAAAACCTGAAGCAGTATCTGGCCCGTTTCAGAATCAGGAATTTTGAGGTTAGCCATGGGTCATTTTTGCTGTTTAATTATTATGACAGTAAAAGCTCGCGTTACCATATTAACGACCTGTCGTTTGCGTTTAAAAACCTGCGCATGAGTAATAGCAGTGAGGGCATAGGTACTATGACTACTGATGAAATTACGCTGGATATGGTAGGGCAGGAGGTGCCTTTGCGTGACAGCATTCATGCGGTATCGTTTGACAGGTTGCAGCTTTCTACCGCAAAGAGCAATGTGCGCTTTGCCAATTTCAGGTTGGGGCC
>CAZXTW010000989.1:0-2640 GCA_964643525.1 uncultured Roseivirgaceae bacterium | reverse complement strand
GGGGAAAAGTGAGTGCGTTTAAAGCACTCAAATTACTCTTAGCTTGACGGCTATGATCGGTCGATGTTGTAGGTCTACATCGGTCGATGGGGTGTTGGGTAGGTGCAGGGCGTGTGCGTTTTCTGCTGTAGGGAGGTGCCTGGGGGCGGCAAATGCAACAAACTTGTGGGTGGGTAATGGGTTTTGGGTGCAATTGGCTATTTTTCGTGCTCCATTGATCTATCCTATAAAATCTGAGTACACATGAGGCATTTGTTCTGTCAATTTTCGTGGCCTGTAACGGCCCTGTTTGGTTTGTCTATCTGGCTGCTCACGGCCTGTGCCGGTGGGCAGGGGGAAGCGCCTGCCGCCTTTACGGCCAGCGCCCCCAACGGCGGGCTGACGTTGAGTTTTTTCCTGACTGCCAACGGCAGCCCCGCTTATACCTTGCAAAGGGGCGCCACCACGGTGCTGGATACCTCGCTGCTGGGCTTTGAGCTGAAAGGCTATGGCCGCGTAGGGCAGGGCATGGCCGTAGAAACGGCCGATGTGCTGAATGTAAACGAGCCGTGGACGACGGTTTGGGGCGAGCGCAAGGAGGTGGCCAACAGCTACCAACAGCTCACGGCCACGCTCACACAGGCCCAGCCGCAGCCCATTACGTTGCAGGTGGTGTTTCGTGTGTTTGATGATGGCCTGGGCTTTCGCTATATTTTTCCGGAGCAGCCCAACCTGACTGAAGCAGTGATTACGGACGAGCTGACGCAGTTTGCCCTGACGGGCGATCATACAGCCTGGTGGATACCAGCCGATTATGACAGTTATGAGTACCTCTATACCGAATCGAAGGTTACGGCCATTGATGCCAGTGCTTTGATGGAAAAGAACGACCTGGCGGTGAACGGCATTAAGAAGGCGCATGCAGCCAATACGCCGCTCACGCTGAAGACGGCCGAGGGGCTGCACCTGAGTTTTCATGAAGCGAACCTGACCGATTATGCGGGGATGACGCTAAAGGTGACGGGCACCACGCTGGAGGCCGACCTGGTGCCTGCCGCTGATGGCACGAAGGTGACGCGGCAGCTGCCATTTAGCAGCCCCTGGCGCACAGTACAGGTGGCCGAGCGGGCCGGTGGCCTGCTGGAATCGGCCCTGATTTTGAACCTGAATGAGCCCAATAAGCTAAGCGATGTGAGCTGGATTAAACCCATGAAGTATATGGGCATTTGGTGGGGCATGCATTTGGGTACCAATACGTGGCACCAGGGGCCCAACCATGGGGCCACTACCGAGCGGGCCAAGGCGTATATGGATTTTGCCGCCAGGCACGGCTTTGAAGGGCTGCTGGTTGAGGGGTGGAATACCGGCTGGAAGGACTGGCTGCGCCCCGACCGTGAAGGGGTGTTTGATTTTGTAACGAATTATGATGACTTTGATATTGAAGCGGTAGCGGCCTATGGCAAGGAGACGGGTGTGGGGCTGATAGGGCACCACGAAACGGCAGGGGCGGCCACTACCTATAACCAGCAGCTGGAGGCTGCCTACCAGTTGTACAATAAGCTGGGTATAGGCGGGGTAAAGACGGGGTATGTGGGTTCAATTTTTCCGGTAGGAGAGCACCACCATGGGCAGTGGATGGTGAACCATTACCGCAAGGTGGTGGAAACAGCTGCCAGGTACAAGGTAATGCTTGATGTGCACGAGCCGATTAAGGATACCGGCCTGCGCCGCACCTACCCCCATATGATGACGCGCGAAGGGGTGCGCGGCACCGAGTTTAGCGCGCCCTGGGGCAGTGGCAACCCGCCCAGCCACCATGTAACAGTAGCGTTTACGCGCCTGCTGGCTGGCCCTGTTGATTATACCCCCGGTATTTTTCAGATTACTTACGATAAGTACAACCACCCCGGCAAGGCCCTGCCTGGTACTATTGCCAACCAGCTGGCGCAGTATGTGGTGATGTACAGCCCCCTGCATATGGCGGCCGACCTGCCCGAGAATTATGAGGGCCAGCCCGCCTTTCAGTTTATTAAAGATGTGCCTACCGACTGGGATGCTACCCAGGTGCCCGATGCTGAGGTGGGGCGGTATGCCACGGTGGTGCGCAAGCAACGCGATACTGATGCCTGGTTTATTGGCAGCCTGACCAATGAAGAGGGCCGTACCCTTTCTGTTGGGCTCAATTTTTTGCCTGAGGGGCAAACGTATACGGCCCGCATTTATAAAGATACACCCGATGCCCACTACCAAAGCAACCCCATGGCGGTAGAGGTGCGGCAGGTGTTGGTAACGAACGCCACCACGCTAAGCATGAAGCTGGCCCCCGGCGGTGGCCAGGCCATTAGCCTCACCCCCGCCACCGAGCAGGAGCAGGCCAGCCTGCAACTTTATTAATTTAATGATGAGTTATGAATTAGGAATGATGATTAATGTTAAATAATGATGAACGTTAAATAATGATGAGTTATGAATTAGGAATGATGATGAACGTCAAATAGTGATGAGTTATGAATTAGGAATGATGAGTAAGAAGATAGGTTCTGAAATCTATCTTCTTACTTCTAACTTCTTACCTCTCAATTCTAAATTCCAAAATCTAATCTTCCAACAGGGGGCGTTCTTCAACAATGGTGCTGGCGGTGCTTACGGCACTGGCACTGA
>CAZXTW010000988.1:0-2640 GCA_964643525.1 uncultured Roseivirgaceae bacterium | reverse complement strand
CGACGGCGGCCTGTATGCCAGCTATGATATGGGCAAAACCTGGCGGTTTCACCACAACATACCCGTGGGCCAGTTTTACCACATTAATGTTGACAATGAAATACCCTACAATGTGTACGGCGGCATGCAAGACAATGGCAGCTGGGCAGGCCCTGCTTACAAGTTTAATGTGTTGGGCATGGGCCCCATTTATAATGAAGATTTTCAGAATGTAGGCTTTGGCGATGGTTTTGACGTACTGCCCGACCCTACCGACAGCCGCTACGGCTACTCAATGTCGCAAGGTGGTGAGTTTGCCCGCTACGACCGCCAAACGGGGATTGTACAGAACATTAAACCGCAGAGCGAAACAGAAATACTGCGTTTTAACTGGAACGCCGGCTTTGCCATTGACCCGTTTGATGCCAACATTATTTACGGCGGCAGCCAGTATGTGCACAAAAGCACCAATAAAGGCATCAGCTGGGAGGTGATATCGCCCGACCTGACTACCAACGACCCTGAAAAGCAAAAGCAGGCTGAGTCTGGCGGGTTAACTATTGACAACTCTACGGCCGAAAACCACACCACCATTACCGTGATTGAGCCCAGCGCCCGTGAGCAAGGCCTTATTTGGGTAGGCACCGACGACGGCAACCTGCAAATTACACGCGATGGTGGCGCCACTTGGACCAATGTAATTAAAAACGTAAAAGACGTACCAGCCAATACATGGATTACCCAGATTAAACACTCTACCTATAACGACGGCGAGGCCTTTGTGGTGTTTGACGACCACCGCCGCAACAACTGGGCCCCTTATGTATACCGCACCAAAAACTATGGCAAATCGTGGCAGCCCGTAGTTAGCGGCACAGACGTATGGGGTTATACGCTGTGTTTTGTGCAAGACCCTGTAGAACCCAACCTGATGTTTACAGGCACTGAGTTTGGCCTGTATGTAAGTTTTGACGGTGGCGGACAGTGGCAAAAATGGAAGGGCGACTTCCCCACGGTTTCGGCCATGGATGCAGTGATACACCCCACCGAGCATGACCTGGTGGTGGGCACCTTTGGCCGGTCTATTTATGTGCTTGACGATATACGGCCCCTGCGCGAGGCAGCCGTCAATAAAGCTGTTATGGATAAAGACCTACACCTTTTTACTATACCGCCAGCCTACCAGGCCGTGGTGGGCTTCCCTGACTTTTTTCGTGGGGCTGGCGATAGCTTTAAGGGTAAAAACAGACCTATGGGGGCCATTATTAGCTATTATGCCAAAGCGGCTACCGGCAAAGACGAGGTTAAGATTGTCATTACTGATGCAGAAGGCAACGAGGTGCGTACGCTAAAGGCCACAGCCCGGCCGGGTGTAAACCGCACCGTTTGGGACCTTAAAACTAAAGGCGGCATGGTACCGGGCAAGTTTGACCTGATTGCCACCTTTTTAATGGGCGGTGCCGAGGTAATGTACGGCACCTATACAGTAAAGGTAACCATTGGCCAAACCACCGAAACGCAAACTTGTGAGGTAAAGCAAGACCCCAGCATGCCCATTACTGAGGCACAGTTTAAAGCCAATATTGAGCATAAAGGGGCGTTTTTGAAGCTTACCGGCCAAGTAATGGAGCTGTACAAAAAGCTAGAGGGCATGAACGGCAAGCTAGCAGGCATAAAAAAGGCCGTGGCAGAAGATTCTACCCTGAACGCCCAAGTAAGCGCTGCCATAGCTACAGGCCAAGCCATTAAGTACCAGTTTGTGCCCAAGCCCACAAAAAGCGATGTAAACGCTGGCCTGCAAGACATCAGAAACCAGCTACTGGCCATAGCCCCCTACTACTTTAACTTAATGGGTGCACCCGAGCAAAACTCGCCCATACTAATGGCCAAACTCAAGACTGATATTGCCAAAGCCGAAAAGGCCATTACCGATTTTGAGGAGAACACTATAGAGCCACTAAAAACCAAAGTAAACGACTCGGGCCTGCTACTATGGAAGTAGGCATAGCAACATCTGCTTCACCAGTAAATAAAAAAAGTTGATAGGTATTTACCTTCTAACAAAGGCCCCTAAGTGCTGCTAACAGCTTAGGGGCCTTTTGCATTGAGCACTCCATCAACCCCTATTCTTTAACCACTCTAAAAGTTTGTTGTGTGGTGCCAACCCATAAACGCACGGTATACAAACCAACTGGCAAACCCGCCAATGGCACAAGCATCTGTGCCGTGGTGGCATGCTTGGTAAACGGTAGCGTATTCACCACCCGGCCAGCCGGGCTTATGACTTGAATTGTGCCATTGCCAGTATAGTTGCTATGAATGGCCAACGTCAGCTTATTTTGCACCGGGTTGGGGTACAAGCTGACAGTGCTGTGCAACTGTGTTTCAGGGGCTGCCAGCACCCCATCAAATGAAAGCAGCTGCCGTGCGGCAAAGCCAGCCAGGTCTTCACCACCGGTATTGTCAATCCTTAAAGCGGGTATCTGGGCCATCACTTCCACATTACTGGCTACATACGCTTCATACACCCGTTCGGCATGCCAGGGGTGGTGCAACATATCAAACCTTTCATCCTGCCAGTGCCGGTCATTCCCACCAGAAAATATATAAATAGGTGGGTCATCTGGCGTAATCATACCCAGCATCTCCACCTGTTGGCGG
>CAZXTW010000987.1:0-2641 GCA_964643525.1 uncultured Roseivirgaceae bacterium | reverse complement strand
GTTAATGGCATTGTCGTCATAGCCGCGCAGGCCAATAGACTGCACCCCTAACAAAATGGCATTGTTGTTGCCCAGGCCGTTGCCGCCCATCTGGTAGCGCTCAAAGGGCCCTACTGTGGCATTGCTGGCGTATGTGCCCAAAAAGCCGAAGTGCGCCCCGGCATGAAACACCAGCTTGGGGGCCAGCTCGCGGTAAATGGCTGCGTCAAACTCCCACTGAAAGTACTCTACATTGCGGTACACCTCGGCCAGGTCGGTTGTGGTGGCGGCATTGTCGTTAAACAGCGAGTAGGGCGGGGTAAGGGTAAGTGCCAATGAAAACTGCGACCCGTTGCGCGGGTACAGGGGGTTGTCAAGCTGGGTGCGGGCCAGGGTGGTGGTAAAAGTAAGGCTGCGCGATACGCCATCGTCAAAGCCAGGCACCAGGGCAATATCACGTATATTAAAGTGCGTATAGCGTAAGGTATTGCTCAACGTAAAATAATCATCAGGCCAGGTAATGCGGCGGCTAAAGCCCACAGCGGCGCTGGTGGTAGAAAACATGCCATCTTCATTGCCGTTTTCATCGGCCGTGCGGCTAATGCTGTGGCTAAAGTTAACTGACAGGTTATTGGGCTTTTTGCCCCCCAGCCAGGGCTCTGAAAAGGTAAGCGAGGCGTTTTGGTAGGCACGGCCGCTGCTTTGCACCCGCAGGCCCAGCGTTTGCCCATCGCCACGGGGTATGCCCCCCCAGTTTTTAAACTGCTTGAACTTGTTGAGCGAAAAGTTGTTGAACGTAAACCCAAACGAACCAATAAAGCCCACACCAGTGCCCCCCCATGAGCCTGACATTTCAAGGTTGCTCTGGGGTGCCTCTACTACCTCAAATACAATATCTACCGTTTGGCTTTCGGGGTGCAGCTCGGGCTTAAAGTCAATCTCTTCAGGGTTAAAAAAGCCAAGGGCGGCCAGCTCTTGCGATGAGCGTACCAGGTCACTGCGCCTGAAAATATTGCCTGGCATGGTGCGCAGGCTGCGCAGCACCACCTGATCGCTGGTAATGGTATTGCTGCGCAGCCTGCGCATCTCAAGGTCTACTGAGTCACCTTCTACCCGCACCTCTACCGGCTGTACATTAAAGCGCAGGTAGCCGTTATCCATATACAACGACGATACATCGGTGCCCAGGGGGTTGTAATTGAGGCGTTGCTCAATAACCAGCTTGTCGTACACATCGCCTTTATTAAGGCCCAGCACCTGGCTTAGCAGTGAATCAGCATACACAAAATTGCCCTGCCAGCTAATGTGGCGCAGGTAATAGCGGTTGCCTTCGCTAATACGCATGTTAATGTCAATATTGCCGTCGGGGCGGGCCACCAGGCTGTCGTGCGCAATGCGTGCATCACGAAAGCCCTTGCTGCGGTACCAGGCAATGATATTTTGCTTGTCTTCATCATAACTGGCCTGGTCAAACCGGGCGCTTTTTAAGATGTTCAGCTTCACATTGTCATTCATAAAGGCACGAAACGTGATGGCATTCACGTTTTGCAGTGAATCGGCCATGGCACCTATGCCACTGCCAATGGCATTGATGGTGCCGTTAATCAGGGCGGTGGGCAATGTAAAGCGGGCCTGCTCGCCAGTGTTGCGCATGCTCTTTTTGAGGCGGCGGTCACTGGCATTGTGGTTGCCCTCAAAGGTTATATTGCGCACCCGCACCTTTTTACCTCGCTTTACATGCAGTGTAAGCAGTACTGAATTGCCCAGGGTGGTATCTGCCTTTTGTTCCATGGTTACCGTAGCGTGGCGGTACCCTTTTACTGCCAGAAAGCCCAGCACCTGCTTTTCAGTATTTTTGAGCATGACATCAGTTAAAATACGGCCACGCACCAGGCTGATTTTATCTTCAAGGGTGGTTACCTGCCCGTGGGGCAGCCCCTGAATGCGGTAGGCCATGAGGCGGGGGCGCTCTTTTACTTGAATAACCAGCCACAGCTGGCCGGGGGCGGTTTTATCAACCTCAATGTTAACATCGGCCAGCAGGCCCTGTGCCCACAGCTTTTTCATGGCATTGGTAATGGCAGGGCCGGGCACGGTAATGGCATCGCCTGTTTTAAGGCCGCTAATGGCCACCAGGGCGTTGGCGTCTAAATAATTGGCTCCTACAACCCTGATGCCGGCCAGCTCGGCCTTTTGGGGGTTGCTGTAGCTCAGGTTAAAGGTGCTGCCACCCACGTTGCCGGTTTGGGCCAGGGCGGCACTGCCTACACATATATATATGAGGGTAAAAAGGTGCTTGCAGGTGTTGTTCAGGTTCATGTACATACAGTATTGCGCTTGTATGTAGGTAATGCAGGCAGGGTGGGGTAGGGTTGCCAACGGGGGGAGCTTAAAAAAGGTTAAAAGCAGGTAAAAAAAAGAAGCTACCGCATATGCAGTAGCCTCTTCAGGAAAACTATGAAAAACTTACCTCGTCTTGCTATGATAGTACATTTCCGTTTTCGTCAAATTTTAGCCGTGTGCCGTCACTTAGCTTAATGCCGTAAGTAATGGTGCCGTCGTCTGCCGTAATCATCAGCGCTTTGCTAATGGTGGCATCGGCGTGGTTGGCAGCTACATAATCTGTAATCGTAATGGGCAGGCTTTCAATGGCCACCTCGGT
>CAZXTW010000986.1:0-2647 GCA_964643525.1 uncultured Roseivirgaceae bacterium | reverse complement strand
TGCCTACGCCATGATTATGCACTAGTTTTGTAGTTATATTTTAATGTACCAACCTGATACCAACAACGATGGATTTAGCACAATTGAGTGCCCAGGCTACCAAGGTTCATAAGGTAGCCCAAACTGCCCATGCGGCAGGCGTAGCCCACCTGAGCAGTGAAGGCGATACCTATAACGGCCGTGAGATTACCCTGAACGGCAAAAGCCACCTTAATTTCGCCTCGTGCAGCTACCTGGGCCTGGCGCTGGACGAACGCGTGATTGAAGGCGCAGTAGATGGCGCAAGGCGCTACGGCACCAGCTTCCCCACTTCACGCTCATTTGTGACGATGGGCTATCTGGATGAGCTAGAGGCCCAACTGGAAGCCCTTTTTGGCTACAGCTGTATTGTGACCACCTCTACCTCGCTGGCCCATGCGGCTTTTCTGCCCCTTTTTCTTAACCAGCAGGATGTGTTTATCTGCGACCACCAGGTGCATACCAGCGTGCAGGTAGCTTCAGAAATGGTGCGGGCCAAGGGCGCTACGCGTGAGGTAATCAGGCACAACGACCTGGCAGCGTTGGAAGAGAAGATTGTAGCCTATGCCGCCACCCACCGCCATGTGTGGTACCTGGCCGATGGTATTTATTCAATGTATGGCGATCAGGCCCCAGTAAAAGAACTGGTGCGCCTGCTTGATGCCTACGACAACTTTCATGTATATATTGATGATGCCCATGGCATGAGCTGGGTAGGCACCCATGGCCAGGGCTATGTATTGAGCCAGGCCCCACTGCACCCACGCATGGTGCTGAGCACCTCGTTGGGCAAGGCATTCGGTTCTATTGGGGGCGTGTTGGTGTGTCACGACCAGGCGCTGAAGGCCACCGTCAAGGCCTGTGGCAGCTCTTTTATTTTTTCCAGCCCGGTACCACCCTCAGTTATTGGTGCTTCACTTGCTTCGGCAGAAATCCACCTGAGCCCTGAAATGGCTGTGCTGCAAGCCCAGCTGAACTACCGCATAGCACGCTTTCGTGAGCGGGCGCTTGCCAATGGCCTACCCATTTTGGGGCAGGCCAACACGCCCATTTTCTTTATCCCTTCGGGCAACCCTGAAACCACCTTCAGGCTTACGCAACGCCTCATGGCGGCAGGGTTTTACCTCAGCTCGGCAGTATACCCCAGCGTGCCCTACAACAGTGGTGGGGTGCGGCTTACGTTAACCAATTGGCTACAAGACGCAGATATTGACCACCTTGTGGATACCCTGGCGCACGAACGCCAGCAGGTGCTTAGCCAGGAAGGTATGACGGAGCAGGATATTCTGAAGCATTTTAAACGGATTGAGTTTGTGCAAGCCGTGTAACAGGTACTGATGTGGTGCAATAAGCTATAGCGCGTGTATTTTGCTGTTTGGCAGCACAAAGTTGTGGTTTTGTTTTATTGCGTAGGTTTTAACACCTATTTTAACAGAACAAGCAATTGAAAGAACTGCCCCATGAATTTTGACTACACCCAAAAATCGCTGGCATTGCAGCAACGCGTGCGCGACTTTATTAATGAGCACATTACCCCACATGAAAAAGACTATTACGCATTTATAGCCAACCCACAAAACCTGTGGCAGGAATACCCCAAGATGGAAGCGTGGAAGGCGGCTGCGAAAGCCGCCGGCCTGTGGAATTTGTTTTTGCCCAAAACGTATGGCGATTTTAGCCCTGGGCTGACTAACCTGGAGTATGCCCCGCTGGCTGAGCTGATGGGCAAAACCAGGGTGGCCAGTGAGGTGTTTAACTGCTCTGCCCCTGATACGGGCAATATGGAGGTGCTGGCCAAGTATGGTACAGAAGCGCAGCAGGCACAATGGCTCACCCCATTGATGGAGGGTACCATCCGCTCTGCCTTTTTAATGACTGAGCCCGATGTGGCCTCGTCTGATGCTACCAATATTGAAACCTCTATTGTTAAAGATGGCGATGAATACGTGATTAATGGCCGCAAGTGGTGGTCGTCTGGTGCCATGAACCCCAGCTGTGCCGTATTTATTGTAATGGGTAAAACAGACCCCTCGGCCCCGCGGCATGCGCAGCAAAGTATGATTCTTGTACCCAAAAATACCCCCGGTGTTGAGGTGGTGCGGCCGCTATCAGTGTTCAGCTCGTTCGATTCACCAGAGGGCCATGCCGAGATACAGCTCACCAATGTGCGGGTGCCTGCCGCCAACCTGTTGCTGGGCGAGGGGAGGGGCTTTGAAATTGCCCAGGGCCGCCTGGGGCCAGGCCGCATACACCACTGCATGCGCTTAATTGGTTGTGCCCAGGGTGCGCTAGACTTGATGGTGCAACGGGTGGCCCAGCGCGAGGCTTTTGGCCGTAAAATTGCTGATTTTAGCAGCATTCGTCAGGATGTGGCCCGCTCGGCCTGTGAAATTGAACAGGCCCGTTTACTTACGCTGGCCTGCGCCGACCAGATTGATAAGCACGGGGCCAAAGGTGCCAAGCAATTAATTGCCATGATTAAAATTACCGTGCCGCAAATGGCCTGTACGGTTACTGACAGGGCAATTCAGGCCCATGGGGGCATGGGCGTTTCTCAAGATACGCCCCTGGCAGGCTATTATTATAATTATGCCCGCACCATACGCCTGGCCGATGGGCCCGATGAGGT
>CAZXTW010000985.1:0-2651 GCA_964643525.1 uncultured Roseivirgaceae bacterium | reverse complement strand
ACCCTGCCCTTAAAGCTTTGCCCCGTCCAGTCAACCTGGAAATTACAGCAAGGCATCAGGTCTAGCCGATCGCGAGTCAGTGCCTGCAGGCGATCGCGATCACGAGCCGCACCATATAAATTTTCGCCTTCCTTGATCCCATAATTTTCAATCTCGATGCGATCGTTTACCTTAATTAGCTTGAGAACCCTTGCCCGGTAGGGCTGTTGGAGCAAAAAGTCATAGGCTTGTTCTAAATACAGCGCTACGCCATCGAGCAAACTGTAGGGTAACGGTCGCATACACACCCGGATGTGGGCATAAAGCGGTGGATTGTCCAAGGCCTGCTGTTGGTTACTAAAATCTGCCGCCATCCAACGCGCCAAGGCTGCAATATCAGTCGAGTGTGTCATCGATTCTGGAAAGTGACAAAGAGTGCCGTCATTGTACGACTGTGAACGAGGATTTATAGAAAAGAGCGGCCGTAACCCTCCTGATTGGGGACAGCAAGCCGTAGCTTGATCAGGCTATCCCAAATGTCTAAAATCACCAATGGACAGTTTTTTTAACTTCGTAGGGCTCCCTTCCCGAAGGATATTCCGAACTTATATTCCGAATTCTGCTATAGCACTCACTAACCCCAATGTGAAGAGAAAAGATTTACTATCGAATCCCAGCAATCGGCAACCTTCGACTCCGAAGCGCCGCCTCTCTAGCCCGCAACACCTAACTTTTCCCGTTCATGGCCGCGCGCTCTGCCCTCAACTAGAAGCACTGGTGTAGAAACGCAGGGCGAAACGCCAAAACCATCGCGAAAGCTGGAGCAGGGCGATCGCGAGGCCGACCGATCCCAGAATCCATCCCCATTCGACTCGGCCTAATAAGGCCTGAGCGGGAATAGTCGTGAGAAACGCGACAGGGATCACAAACGTCAGAAAAACTCGGTACGCCAAAGGATAGGCTACTACTGGGAATCGACCCGCTTCCAGTAGCCCTCGCAGTACTTCTGTGACGTTATAAATTTTGACAAACCAGATGCTTGTAGCCCCCAGCATAAACCACAGGCTATACAGGCTGAGAAAGCCAAAAACCAACGCTGGCAAGGCGAGCAAGTAGGCTACGGGAGTGATGCCTAAACGCGAACCCGCATACCCAATCATAACGAGGCCAAACAACAGGTCAGGTATACCCCACGGAGATAACGTGCGGGTCGATAGCCAAAACTGCGAACTGATAGGTTTGAGCAGGACAAAGTCCAGCGTTCCCTCCTGTACCTGCCGCACAATTTTGTTCAAATTAGGGGCCAGAAAGGTAGATGAGAAGCCCTGCAGCAGAGTGAAGATGCCCAAAACGACGAGTGCTGCTTCCCAGCTCCAGCCAGGAAACTCATAGCCGGTTCGATAAAACAGAAAGAGCCCAAATAGGCTGCCCGCCAATCCGCCTAGACTACTCAGCGCGGCAATCACAAAGTTCAAGCGATATTCGAGCTCTGCCGCGATCGCGGTGCCCCAAAATAGGGTGAGCACTTGCCAATAACGCCGCATCACGCCCCCATGCCAGAATATTGCCGCAATCCCTGCTTCCACAGCCAGCGGTTGATAGTTAGAAAGATGAGTCCCCAGAGGGCGATCGCCACAAACCCCTGCCACACATCTGTCTGCCGTCCTAAAAACAGATTGGCGGGAAAATAGATGAGATAAGGAAACGGTGTCCACACAATGACGGCTCTCACCGCTGCCGGAAAGACATCCAGCGGTGCCACCATGCCTGACAAAAAGATATATAGCAGGTACCAAAACTGCTCAATCGCATTCGCTCGCTCAGTCCAAAATGAAAAAAGGGCGAACGTGTACTGAATAATAAATCTCAGACAAAAAGCGAGGGAAGTGGCGAGGAGCCCTCCCAGTAATGCGCCAAATGATGGATGCCAGAGCGCCTGCGGATAGAGCAAAAAACACAGCCCCAACAATCCGGCAATAAACGGCAAGCGGGCAAACCGCTCTGAGACGTGGCTCACAAAATGCCGCCAGACTGGGTCAATGGGCTGGAGCAAAAAAGGCGATAACTTACCCTCGACAACTTCGCGCTCAAACTCCCAAATCACCCAAACGACCGTGAGTTGCCGCACCAAAAACACGACCAAAAAATAGCGGATAAACGTGACCGAATCGAGGGCAAACTGCCCTCCCTGAGATGCCTGGGCCCAAATCCCTAGAAAAATGAGCGGCAGGGTGCCAGACAACACCCAAAACATCAGCTCAGCCCGGTACTCGACCATATAGGCGTAATACACCGACAGTAGTACCCGCGCGACTGAAAAGATTTGTCGAACCTGGTTTCGCAGCACTCGCGATCGCGCCACCGATTACCTGCACAGTCTATAAAGCAACTTTAGTACTAACCCTATCGCGTTCTTTTAGCGATCGACACAGAGGAGAGAATAATGGCTGATTTCACTACCCTTACTCATCCAATACCGATGTCACGACCTATTGATCTGACTAAAATGTATGGTTTTGTCGCGCTATCAGATTACTGAAACATTTTTCCAGCAAGGCTTCTAGGTTGCATCTGGAGACCGGTATAGCAGGATGATTTAGATGTTCATGGTGAACGGACTTGACCCAAGACTCGCAATATTCCGGGCTAAGTGCTCACCAAGTGTCCAGTGT
>CAZXTW010000984.1:0-2652 GCA_964643525.1 uncultured Roseivirgaceae bacterium | reverse complement strand
GGCAGGGCAAACACACCAATACCTAAAATGGCTATCACTGCGCCCAACAATTTGCCCATGGGTGTTATTGGGTAAATATCGCCATACCCCACCGTGGTTAACGTGGCTACACCCCACCACATGGTAGCGGGTATGCTGCTAAACTGGTCGGGCTGGGCTTTACTTTCAAGGTAATACATTAAGGTAGATGAAAAGATAAGCAGAATCACTACCGTAGAAAAGGTAATGAACAACTCTTCTCTTCTGCTTTTAATAACCGCTCTAATCAGGCTTACCCCACCCATATAACGGCCCAGCTTAAAAATACGCAGCAACCTGAGCAGCCGCAGGCCATTGACCACATCAACATTAAGGGGCATAAACAGCACAAGGTAAAACGGGGCAATGGCCAGCAGGTCAATAATACTTTCAAGCGAAAAAATATACCGCAGGCGGCTCCACAGGGGGTGGTTGTACTTGTCAGACTCTACGCAGGTCCATACCCTCAGCCCATACTCAAGGGTAAAAATAACCACAGAGGCCCATTCAAGGGCAGTAAATGCCATGGCGTATTGGCTGGCCAGGGCTTTATCGGTTTCAAGCAAAACCGCCACCACATTAATCAGAATCAAAATAATGATGAAATTATCAAAATAAATGCTCAGTCGGTCGCCAGGCTCAGCCTTTTGTATGGTTCTGTACACCCGGTTTCGCAGGCTTGTATTGGTTGGCTTTTGGTGGTTGCTCATAAAAAAGAATAAGGTTAATAAGGCACAATAAGGTTGTAACAAATGCCAATGTAAAAAACAATCTACACAAATTTACAGATCAGGCAGTAATTGCCCAATTTGTGTATCTTAGCCGCAAAAATCTGCTGCCCCCTATGGCCTCTACCCCCGATGCCGTTCTGAAAAAACTCAAAGCCAATCAGTACGCCCCGGTATACTTTTTACAGGGCGATGAACCCTATTATATAGACCTGATTGCCAACCACATTGAAAAGCATGCCCTGCAAGAGGCTGAAAAAGGCTTTAACCAAATGGTGATGTACGGCAAAGATGCCCAGATGAATGCCATCATTACCAATGCACGGCGTTTTCCTATGATGGCCGAGCGGCAGGTAGTGATTGTGAAAGAGGCGCAAGACATACCCGACCTGGGCAAGCCCGATGGCCAAAAGCTGCTTGAAGGGTATTTGGCCAGCCCGGTGCCCTCAACCATATTGGTGTTTTGCCATAAGTACAAAAGCCTGGCAAAAAACAGAACCATTTACAAAGCGTTAGACAAACACGCGGTGGTGGTCAACACCAAGAAAATGTATGACAACCAGGTACCGGCCTGGGTTGAAGGGTACATTAAAGGTAAAGGCCATACCATTGACGCCAAAGCCGTGCAAATGCTGGCCGATTATATTGGGAATAACCTGGAAAGGCTAACCAATGAGGTTGATAAAATACTGATTAATTTTGAAGGGGCAGTGGCCCTCACGCCAGACCATGTGCAGAAGTACGTGGGCATAAGCAAAGAGTACAATGCCTTTGAACTACAAAAAGCCCTGAGCTTTAAAGACATATTAAAAGCCAACACCATTATACACTACTTTGCCGCCAACCCTAAAGACCACCCGTTAATACCAATTATTGCGTTATTGTATGGTTTTTATGCTAAACTGCTGGTGGTGCACCATAGCAAAGACAAATCGCCCAAAGGGCTGGCGGCCACCCTTGGCGTAAACCCCTACTTTGTGAAAGATTACCTCATGGCCGCACGCAACTACCCTTTATTAAAGGTAATGGATATTATGGGGTATTTAAAGCAGGCCGACCTGCAAAGCAAAGGGGTTAATGCGGGCAGTGCTACAGAAGGCCAAATATTGAAAGAGTTGGTTTTTAAAATACTGCATTAACAGGTAAACAGGCACTGCGCTATGGCAGGCAATATTTTACTAATAATGTAGTTATTACTGGAAGCCCGGTTTAACCAGGGCCTTACACGCAGGCCCTGAGAAGTAAATATGAACAAACAGATTGAAATGGTACTATTTTTGATAACCTGCCTAACTGTATGAATAAATTTAGTGCATGTCTTATTGGTTGCCTGCTAATGGCCACCCTGGCGTACGGACAACGCCACCTGCAGGAAGATGCCGCTGAAACCCATTACCGCAGTGGGTTGGAATTGTTAGATAAATCACTTTACGGCCCGGCACGTACCGCCTTTGAGCAATACATTAATGCGGGCACCAATGATGCCAAAGTGGCAGATGCCAAATACTATGCTGCCTTTTGTGCCATTGGCCTCTTTAATAACGATGGCGAAAAGCGCATGAGTGAATTCATTGCGCAGCACCCCGTGCACCCCAAATCTAAAAGGGCCTATTATGAACTGGGCACCTTTTATTACAGAAACAAAAACTATAGCAAGGCCATTAGCTACATGAGCAAGGCCAACCTCAATGAGTTGCCTGCGGCCGACCAGCAAACAGCTTACTTTAACCTGGGCTACGCGCACTTCAGTAAAAAGCAGTTTGCCAATGCCGCGCGGTACTTCAATAAAGTAAAAGGGCAAAACAGCCAGTACCAACCTGCGGCCAATTACTACTCTGGCTACATAGCATAGGACAACGGCCAGTACCAGAAAGCCCTGAAAGACCTGCGCAAGGCGGGCGAAAGC
>CAZXTW010000983.1:0-2653 GCA_964643525.1 uncultured Roseivirgaceae bacterium | reverse complement strand
CACCACCAAAATACGGCGGCAGCAGCTGCTGGCCGCCAACCTGCCAGAGGGGCTGGCCACCGTAAAGCAGTGGCTGGCGCAAAAGCTAAGCCACCGCACCGAATACTTGCAGCAGTTGGCCCGGCAGCATAAGGCCCAAAAGAAAGCCCTCAACAAAGCGGCCGAAGCCATGACCACCTTAAAAGAGAAGTTGCTTGCCGTACCTGGGCAGACCGTCGCCGAGGCGGCCGATACGCTGCGCGGGCTGGAAGGCAACGCTGGCAAGCATTATTTTGCGGCACTGGCCGCCCTCATGCCTGAAGGGCTGGCCTTTGAAGGGCGCAGCATGCGCCCGGCCAAAGACTTGTTCAATACCTGCCTTAATTATGCCTACGGTATATTGTATGGCATTACTGAAAAAGCCCTTACCATTGCCGGGCTTGACCCCTACACGGGGCTGATGCACCGTGACGATTACAACCAGCCAAGCCTGGTGTATGATTTTATGTATTTCCCTACCAGGGCCGCTGGTATATGTTGTATAACGGCAACCATTACGGCAAAACAGGCTTTGGCATTGCCCTGGCCAAACATTAATTGTGACCTACCCACCATGAGCAGAATAGGCTTTAACAAACCCTACGTTACCGGCAAAGAGATTGACTACATCCGCCAGGCCATTGAGCAAAAGCACCTATCGGGCAACGGCCATTACACCAAACTGTGCCAGCAGTTTTTTGAGCAGCGCTTTGGGTTTAATAAATGCCTGCTCACCACCTCGTGCACTGATGCCCTTGAGATGGCCGCCATCCTGACCAATATACAGCCGGGCCATGAAGTAATTATGCCCAGCTATACCTTTGTAAGCACCAGCAACGCTTTTATTCTGCGGGGCGCCAGGGTGGTATTTGCTGATAGCTATGCCCATAACCCCAATATTGACCCGGCCAGCATTGCCCGCCTCATAACCCCTAACACCAAAGCCATTGTAGTGGTGCACTATGCCGGCGTGGCCTGCGATATGGATGCCATCATGGCCCTGGCCCAGCAGCACAATTTGTTTGTTATTGAAGATGCCGCCCAGTGCATTGACGCCTATTACAATGGGCAACCGCTGGGCAGCATTGGCCACCTGGGGGCGTTTTCGTTTCATGAAACCAAAAACATAATGGCGGGCGAGGCAGGCATGCTGGCCATTAATGACCAGCAGTTTGCTGCCCGGGCAGAAATTATCTGGGAGAAGGGCACCAACCGCTCGGCCTTTTTCAGGGGTGAGGTAAACAAATACGGCTGGGTAGATGTTGGCTCGTCGTATTTACCGTCAGATATGCTCGCGGCCTTTCTGTATGCCCAGCTTGAAAACCTTGACGACATTCAAACCCGCCGCAAAGCCATTTGGCAGCAATACCATAACGGGCTACAGCCACTGGCCCAACAGGGCCTGTTCACCCTGCCACAGTTGCCCCCCTATGCCACCAATAATGCCCATATGTTTTATCTGGTATGCAACACCCCGCAACAAAGGGCTGAATTAATTGCCCACCTCAAGCAGCACAACATACAGGCTGTGTTCCACTACCTATCATTGCACAAAAGCCCCTTCTTTGCCCCACAATACAACGGGCCACAGCTGCCCCATGCAGATCATTTTTCTGACTGTCTGGTGCGCCTGCCCTTTTATTATGAGCTCACACCCCAGCAAATTGATTTGGTTGTAACCACCATTAAAAATCACTACAGCGCATAACACAAAACCTGTGTGCTTTTGCTTCACGCCCTGCAGGGGCTACCTCCTTATTTTTGACTAGACACTTATTATTAGCTATAGAAAACTCTATTATTTAGCATACCATAAATAATATTTTTGAATATACTATTACATGATATTACAAAGCCATACCCACTAAGGGTGATGCATCATTTCATTAACCTTATTAATATTTGCCATTGTTTCATTGCATAAACAACCTAAAACTTACTTATCTCTCCCAGCCTATAAAAAGCATTTAAGCCATAAAATCAAACATTAAATCAATTATTTAACCAATAAAGCAACTTAAAATAAGCTAACAGTACACAGGCATGATTACTACCGCCTGTTACAAACCCTTGCAGGCAAGCCACACGTTTAACTGGTTATATCAGGCCTGCAACATAAAGCAGTCTAAATAGTTAGTACAATAATCAAGCCTATAAGTAATTCAATAACATATTAAGTAATCGTTACTCGTTATTCTCTAGTACACCTGATGTTGTAGTCAATCACGCTAATCACTCCGTAGTATCTTGTTCCTTAACTGCCTTTACACCTATGCCCCTTCTTTGCAGGGCATGCACTTCATGGTACTGTTTCCTTCCTGTTTAATTTAAATACTTACAGCCTTCACTTTGTGGTTTACCCTCGCCTGCTTCTGGTAAGCAGCCTGGTATTGATATGCCCAAATAATTCTTTCAACTACCAAACCTACATTGCTATGACAAAGCGCTGTACCACCTTATTGCTGCCTATGCTACTGGCAACATTGACTGCCTATACCCAGAAAATACAGCTTACCGGGCAGGCAAGCATTCACAACAGCAAGTACCGCACTGGCACCATACAATACGTGCCCAACGCCTACATTACGGCCGCCTTTACCAACCCGGCTACTACAGATGCCCACGGGCAGTTTCA
>CAZXTW010000982.1:0-2665 GCA_964643525.1 uncultured Roseivirgaceae bacterium | reverse complement strand
ACAAAGGCAATAAAGCCAATGTACAGAATAATAAAGGTCAGGCCCAGGCCAAAGCTCACGAGCGTCCATGTGCGGGCGGTTTTGGCGGCATCTTCAGCGCCAGCCACATCGCCGGCATAAAAGCGCGAGTCAACCTTAGAGGCGTAAATAATGCCCACAATACCCGGTATAAGGCAGCAAAACAGCGTAGCCAAAATAGACTCTACCAGCCAGTTTTTGGGTTTGGCGGCCCGGCCGTCAAGCACGTCGCGCACCTGCGCGCCAGCCTGTTGCTGGTTGGGTGCTGCCTGGGTCTGTGGCGGTGCCTGTGCGGGCGGTGGTGCCTGCGGAGGCGGGGGGCCGGCAGGTGCGTTAGACAGGCTGGGGGGCGCAAACCGAAACAGCTCACTCAGCTCGCCTACCTCGCCGGCAGGCTGCCAGGCATCACCCAGCCCCTCGTACCATACCAGCGTTTCGCGCTTAAGGCCGTATTGCTTTAGTTCTTCAAGAGTAAACGGCCCAAATTTTTCAGTGCCGTCAGTGTAGTAATATTTTTTCATATTGAATTGCGTGTTGCTGTATAAAGCTTATTCTATTAGCCAGCGGAAGTTGCTAATCAGTACCAATATAAAAATAAGTACGCCCACTACAATAGCAAAGGGCTTGATTGAAGGTTTTTTGGTAGCCACCACCAGGGCCAGTAGTGATACCATACTGCTTGAGTTGATGATAATCAATAAATAGCGCAGGGGTGCTTCATACCACGAATAACTTTCAGTGATTTGAATAATCAAATTGGTAGCACTGGTTATAAGCCACAGCACCAGGGCAATCAGGGGCAGGTAATCCCAAAAGCTACCTGCGCTTGTTGGCTGCATGGGGGCATCAAGTATATGCACATTGGCAAAAGGCTTTTGGCTGGTGGCCGTTGGCTGCGGGGGCACTACCGGGGGCTGGTTGCCAACTACCCCGGCCAGCTCGGGCACAGTGCCTGCCGCCTGCCAGTTGGCAAAGCCTTCGGCCCATACATACGTTTGTGCGGTAAGCCCCTGGGCCCTGAACTGCTGTTGCAGTTGCTCAAGGCTGTAAGGGCCAAAGTTTTGTGTACCGTCAGTATAATAGTATTGCTTCATTTAGCTATTGGTTAAAGGTAATTGCCTGTTAAAACCCACTGCCGGCCAGGGCACCGAACAGCACCATAAACTCTAAACCGAATATAAGTACATAAAAGCCGTAAAACAGCACACCCAGTATAAGCGAAATCAGGGTAAATACCTTGGCGTTTTTAGAGGCCGCCGCAGCCCCCTGATAATCGCCCCGGTTGTACTTGCCATCTACCTGGGCGGCAAACACAATGCCCGGTATGCCCAAAAACAGGCAACAGAACAGGGTAACCAGAATAGACTCTACCAGCCAGGTTTTAGGCCTGGGGGGCCTGTCGGTAATATCAATTACATCATGCACATACGGCCTGTGCCCCTGTTGTTGCTGTTGTTGCTGCTGCTGGTAAGTACCGGCCTGTGTGGTGGCTGGTGGCTGGCTGGGGGGCACTACTATGGCAGGTGGTGTTGCGGCAAACCACTCGGCCAGCTCAGTAACCGTGCCGGCAGGGGCCCAGTTTTCGCCCATACTTTCAGTCCATACCAGTGTATCTTTACTAATGTTGCGCTTTTTTAACTCTTCTAAACTAAATGGGCCAAACTTATTGGTGCCATCGGTATAAAAATATGTACTCATGGTGCGGGTTAGGTTACTGGCCTGCCAGGCATGGCAACACACACGCAGGCCCAAAACCAAATATAGAAGAAAAACCCGATTTATTACCATAATGCCTCTTGTACTATGTGGCAGCCTGTAGGGCATAGGCAAATAGGTGGGTAGAGCCTGCAGCGGCGCGGCCAGCGCACCGCAATCTTCTAAAATCCTTGCGCATAATTAGGCCTTCTAACCGCTAACTTCTAAATTCAAACATCTAACACCTACTACCCGCTGGCTTCTGAATTCTAACTTCTAAAGCAATATGCCAAATAAAATAGCCCAAGTGATCATTTGCATCTGCCTGTTCGCTACCGCAGCCTGTGGCAGCCTGAAAAACAACGATTACAAAGCCAAAGAGCTAAACCGCTACGCCCTGCACTATTTTGATATTGAGCAGTACGACACCGCCCTGAGCCTGTTTTGGCAGGCCATTGCCATGCCCAGCGTAAACGACCCCATGCGCGGCTCTATTATACGCAACCTGGCCCAGGTGTATTATGAGTTAGAGCAGGTAGACTCTGCCATTTATTACTCTAAACAGGCGGCAGGCTATTATGATGAGGGCAGTTTTGAGCACCTCATTAACCTGGCCGATGTAGACCTGTATAGCAACGACACCCGTAACGCCCTTGAGAAGCTGGAAAAAGCCTACGCCATTGATGCCACCGACCTGTCAGTGAATAACGCCCTGGGCCTGATTTATATGGGCAATTATGGCGATGCCTTTACTGATTTTAAAAAGGCCCTGCCCTACAACCAAACGGCCTACGACGAGCGGCAGGACCGCATTTCAGAAATGGTGCTGGCACAGAATTATGTTGACCTGGGCGACTACGCCGCCGCCGAGCAGCACTACAGAAATATTTATGACGGTTATGACTTTCTGGCTGAATCGCCCTATTACCTGGGCCTGGTGATGCACTACCAG
>CAZXTW010000981.1:0-2668 GCA_964643525.1 uncultured Roseivirgaceae bacterium | reverse complement strand
ACAGGTTAATGATAAACTCTTCTGACTGCCCATGCTGCTGGTGCACCATAGAGCGCAGGGTATTGAGCGAGTTAAACAAAAAGTGCGGGTCTACCTGCGCCCGCAGGGCCTTCAGCTGGGCCTTATACGTTTCTGTCTGGGCCTGCTCTTTCTCTACCAGCAGGCGGGCCACATTGGCCTGCGCCTTCAGCAGGTACTGCACAGCCACCATCAGCCCCACGCCCATAGTCAGCCGCACCAGCAGCAGGGCCAGGGGCATTTTGCCACCCGCGCTGGCCTGCAGGGCCCACACCCCCAGGCTCACCAACAGCACCAGGGCCACAAACAAGGCCCGTTGCAGCGGTCGGTTGCCCTTTTCGGCATGCCACAAGGCCATGGCCAGGTGCCACAGCCCGTACATCAGGGCGGCAGAAAACACCCAGCCCACCAGCCAGTCTGGGTAGTGCGGCCGTTGGGCACCTGCATTACTAATGACCCCGAAGCCCGAAAGGGCCACCGCCAACACTACCGGAAACAGCTTATGGTATTTAATTTTCATGTAACCTATACATCAATTCCCCACCTTGCTTAAAGGGGGGTGCTTTGCAGCAGGGCGGTTTAAAACCCTGCGAACCCCTAAAATATACCGTAATTCTGGCTCTACCTTACCTAACCACCCCAACTGAACAAAACAGGCTTTGAAGTGTACAATACCTTCAGATTTGGCTTTTATCTACTATATTGCCACACCTTGTAAATAACCACTGCACATGCATCAACCATCTGATCAAGACATTTTTATTGATTTGTTAAGCGACTGGGGCTTTAAGTATGTCTTCTGGAAGCCTGCCAATAAAGACCTGCTCATCCACCTGATCAACACCTTGCTGCAAGGCAAAACCGTTATCAAAGACCTCAACTACATGAATGTTGAAAAGCCCGGCAAGTACGAAGCCGGTCGTGGCTCGTCATTAGATTTGTACTGCATTACAGAAACCAACGAGCATATTGTCATTGAGGTGCAACGTCACGGCGATGAAGGCTTTGTGCCGCGCAGCTTGTTTTATGCCACCCATATACTACAAGAGCAGGCCGAAAAGGGCAACAAGTGGCAGTTTGATTTTAAGCCTACCTACATTATTGGCATCTTAGAGTTTGAGCTGATCAAAGATGATTCAACAGAGGTGATTAGAAGTGTGCGGTTAATTGACGAGCGCACCCAAAAGGTAATTTACCCCAACCTGACCTTTGTTTATGTAGAATTGCCTAAATTTAATAAATTGCTTGAGCAGCTGGAAACTGACCTGGACCTGTGGTTGTTCCAGTTCAAGAACCTTTCGCAGCTAAAGGCGAAGCCCCAGGCACTAAACTGGGGTGTTTTTCAAAAACTAATGATAGAAGCAGAGATGGCCAGAATGACAACCGAAGAACGCATTGAGTATATGGGCCGTGTGGGTGCCGAGTGGAAGGAGTTTACCACCCGCAGAACCCTGCTCAAACAAGGGCTCAAAGAAGGAATCGAAAAAGGAATCGAAAAAGGCCTTGCCGAAGGCATAGCCAAGGGTAAAGCGGAAGGAAGAGCGGAAGGCAAACTAATCATCAAAGCCCTGCGTGCCGGTAAAACACCCGAGCAAATTGCACAGGAACATGAAGTACCTTTAGAAGAAGTACTCGACTTAAAAGCAGCTATGGGCCTGTAGTGCTACTTAACAATGGGGGTTTGACCAAATTAATGCATAGGGTTGCATTGGGTAAAATGACTACTGAAGAACGTGCGGAGTACATGGGCCGCATTGGGGCCGAATGGAAAGAGCACACCACCCGCGAAACCTTAAAAAAGTTAGGCATTAGCGAATTAAACAATAATTATAGGCTACCTGCGCCCGCAGCATGGCCAGGTGCCACAGCCCGTACATCAGGGCGGCAGAAAACACCCACCCCACCTATGCCGCCCTTCATTGGCTTCAAATCAGTACAATGAAAAGGAACCCCTGACAATTTGCAGAGAACAAAACCTTAAGATAACATAGGGGAAAACGGTAAAGGTAATATCATAACCACACGAAGCGCCAAAGTAGCCTTTAATAAAATTGTATATACCAATTAGGCATCAAAGTACGCAAGCTATCTACATAAGCTTTAGTCATAGGGTTACCATCTAGATAAAGATATTTTAACTGAGTTAAGTTGGTGATGCTTTCAGGGAGGGCTGTTAACTGATTACCAGACAAATTAAGCCTTTGAAGGCTGCTCAACTGAAAGATGCTTGCTGGAATGGAGGTGAATTCATTACTCCCTAAATCAAGCCATTGAAGGCTGCTTAACTGGCCGATGCTTGCTGGAATGGAAGTGAATTCATTATGATCTAAATAAAGCGCTTGAAGGCTGCTCAATTGGCCGATGCTTGCTGGAAGGGAGGTGAATCCATTACCACCCAATTCAAGCTCTTCAAGGCTACTTAACTGGCCGATGCTTTCAGGGAGAGTAATCAATTGATTTTCACCCAATAAAAGCACTTGAAGGCTGCTAAACTGACAAATACTTTCTGGGAGAACTGTTAACTGATTATCCTCCAAATCAAGCGTTTGAAGGCTGCTCAACTGGCCGAGGCTTTCTGGGAGGGCTGTGAACTCGTTACGAGACAAATCAAGCGTTTGAAGGCTGCTCAACTGGCCGATGCTTTCAGGGA
>CAZXTW010000980.1:0-2669 GCA_964643525.1 uncultured Roseivirgaceae bacterium | reverse complement strand
CCAACTTCTTTTTATTTGTTGACCAGTTTGAAGAGCTGTTTCGGTTTGCCAGGCACCGGCAGCTGGGCAGCCCAAACTGCCAGCAGGCTAAATCTGAACGTGACAATGAAACCAACGACTTTGTAAACCTGCTGCTGGCCTTATCACAACAAGTAGACCTGCCCATATACGTAGTGATTACCCTGCGCAGTGATTTCATAGGCGATTGTGAGCAGTTTAGGGGCATGCCTGAACTACTTAATAAAAACCAGTACATAGTGCCCCGCCTGAAAAGGGCACAGAAAAAAAATGCCATTGAAGGGCCCGCCAAACTGCTGGGCGTAAACATAGAGCCCAGCCTTACCGCACGCTTATTGAATGAAATTGAGGCCGACCGTGATGAGCTGCCGCTGCTACAACACACCCTGATGCGCATATGGGAGTATGAAAAAAATATTGACAAAAACGGCAAGCTTGACACCAAAGATTATGAAATGGTAGGTAGCCTTGCCAATGCCCTGGCCATGCATGCCCAGGAGGTGGTTAATGCCATGCCCCCAAGAGACCAGGCCCTGAGCAGAAAAATACTGCAGGCACTAACCACTACCGACGACGACGGCCGCAGGCTGCGCAGGCCCAGCTGGTTAAGCGAGTTACAGAAAATTACAGGGGCCAAAAGCGGCCACGTACTTGGGCTGGTTAAGCAGTTTATTACTGGCAACCGGTCGTTTCTGGTCATTATCAAAACTGAGCAGGAAACTGAAGACTGCCTGATAGACATTGCCCACGAAAGCCTGATCAGGCAATGGAATACCCTGCGAGACTGGGTAGATGAAGAAAGAAGAGCCGCTGAAACCTACCTGAACCTGGTCAAAGCATACCACCTTTACCAAAATAAAAAACGCAACCACCTGAGCGAGCTTGAAATACTTGAGGCAGGCGCCTGGGTGAGCAGCTTCCAGCCCAATGAGGCCTGGGCGGCCCGGTACGCCGCCGACTTTAGCGGGGCACTGAACTTCTATGCTGAAAGCCGCCAGCAGTGGGAAGATGAGCAGGAAAGGCTCAAGCAGGCCGATGCCCATAAGAAAGAAATTACCCAAAAACACCAGAAACTAATACGGGCTACCCGCCTGGTAGTAGTCGTTGCATTGGCAGCACTTGCAGCCACCTGGCTAATACTAAGTACACGCCCAATACAAAAACCACCCGCCAGCCAAACAGCCAGCACAGGGGGGCCTGTTAACACGGTAGCCTTCTTACCCAACAGTAGCCAGTTCATTGCCTGCCATGGCCAGGGCAAAATAAGTATGTGGGCCACCAATGGCCAAAGGCTCTATACCTTTACCGGCCATCAGGGGCCCGTTTCGGCACTGGCCATAGCACCAGACGGCCAGCATTTTGCCACGGGCGGGGCTGACCAAACCGTGCGTATATGGTGCACCGAAAACCACCAGCTGGCCTACACCTTTAACCAGGCTAAGGCACCCATATCGGCCCTGGCCTACTCGCCAGATGGCACCACCCTGCTTATTGGGGCAGACAGCATAGCCATTAAATGGACCATAGCCAACAACCAGGTGGTACAGCTCAATGGCCACCACCAGCCCATTACCTCTGTGGCCTACCAGCCCACCGGCAATGCACTACTTACAGGCGCAGCAGATAATACCAATATACTTTGGGCCGCCAACGGCCAGCAAAAGCACACATACAACAACACAACAGGCAGCAGGCCCCAACCAAAAACACCGGCCAGATAAACACACGCCAGCAACCCAAAACAGACTACCAGCTTAAATAGACCTAAAATGGCAAACATGATCAATACCATGAGCAGCAGCATAAACCATGACCTGACAAACCCCTATGTAGGCCTTAGGCCCTTTTCAAGCAATGAGGGCATGTACTTTTTTGGCAGGCGCGAACAAACCACACAGCTGCTTGAACGCCTGTACAAATACCGCTTTCTGGCGGTAGTAGGCAACTCAGGCTCTGGCAAAAGCTCACTGGTCAAGGCAGGCCTCATACCCCAACTCAAAGCTGGCTTTCTGGTACACGAACGCCACAAGTGGGTCATTACCAGCACCAAACCTGGTAAAGACCCCATATTTAACTTATCAAGAACGGTACAAAAAACACTACAAACAGCCAATACACACATCTCGGCCAAAACCATTAAGCAAACTTTTCAAGAACAGGGCATGCAGGGCGTGCTTGATATACTAAAGCCCTTTGACGACGGCCAAACCAACTTTTTTTTGCTGGTTGATCAATTTGAAGAACTGTTTCGGTTTGCTGATAGCGGCCCAAAAGCAACCAATGGCACCACCCCCACAGATGCCTATGACGAAGCCACCGATTTTGTGAACCTGCTGCAAGAGCTGGTTGCGCAAAACCAGGTACCCATATATGTAGTCATTACCCTTCGCTCTGACTTTATGGGTGACTGCGGCCGTTTTTATGGCCTGCCAGAACTGCTCAACAAAAGCCAGTACCTGGTACCCAGGCTTACGCGCAGGCAACGCAAAAGCGCTATTGAAGACCCTGCCCGCCTCATGGGCCTTACCATTGCCCCTGACCTGGTAACCAGGCTGCTTAATGAAGCCAGTGAAAGTGACGAACTGCCCCTGCTACAACACCTGTTGATGCGCATGTGGCACTTTCATGGCGAAAGCCACCAGTTTAATATC
>CAZXTW010000979.1:0-2670 GCA_964643525.1 uncultured Roseivirgaceae bacterium | reverse complement strand
CTTTAAAGAACTGATTGCGCAATACATTAACCAGCCCCAACAGCTGGTACAAGCCGGTAAAAATGCCCGGCAACTGGCGGCCAGCCAGTACAACAGCACCCTGTTAAGCCAAAAGTTGGTTAATATTGTTGCCAAAGCATTTGCCCCAGACTAAAACCCAAAACCAGTAACCCCATGTTAACCACCATGCCCCAGCGTGCCGATATTGAACAAACGCACCGCACCATTGCCCCCTACATACACCGCACCCCAGTGCTAACCAGCCAAAGTATTGACGCACTGGTGGGCGCGCACCTGTATTTTAAGTGTGAGAATTTTCAAAAGGTGGGCGCCTTTAAGTTCAGGGGTGGCATACATGCCGTGGTTACGTTGCCCGAAAATTTAAAGAGCAAGGGGGTGGCCACGCACAGCAGTGGCAACCATGCCCAGGCCATTGCCCTGGCCGCTAAAATGGCTGGCACGCAGGCTTATATTATTATGCCAGAAACAGCGCCACTGATTAAGCAAAAGGCGGTGGCAGGCTACGGCGCCGAAATTACTTTTTGTGCGCCCACCCTTGAAGCGCGCGAAAGTACACTGGCAGAGAAAGTGGCCAAAACGGGTGCACATTTTATACACCCCTATGACGATTACCGCGTCATTGCCGGGCAGGCCACCTGCGGCAAAGAGCTGCTGGAAGATGTGGCAGAGCTTGATACACTAATTGCCCCCGTAGGGGGCGGCGGACTGCTGGCGGGTACCGCCCTGGCGGCCCATTATTTTAAACCGCAAACAAAAGTGTATGCCGCCGAGCCCAGCGGAGCCGACGATGCCTACTGCAGTTTTAAGGCCGGGCACCTGATACCTTCAGTGAAGCCCAACACCATTGCCGATGGACTGCTGACTTCAGTAGGCCAGAAGAACTTCCCGATTATTCAGGAGCACGTCACTGATATTTTTACGGTTGACGACCAGGAGATTGTTGCCGCCATGCGCCTGGTGTGGGAGCGGATGAAGATTATTATTGAGCCCTCGTGCGCAGTACCCCTGGCGGCTCTTATTAAAAATAAAGCCCAGTTTGCCGGCCAGCATATTGGCGTAATATTAACAGGCGGTAATGTTGACCTGGGCAAGCTGCCGTTTTAGGGCAGTCAGCCCTCAGTAGCCTGCAATGGTTCTGCCTGTGGGGGCAGTTGCAGGGTGGCGCCCCACCAATCGGCTACGGCGGGGCTCATATGCGCAGCCAGCTGGCCTGGCGCCAGGGGCGTAATGGCCGTAACCGTAAGGGCAGCCTTTTTGCTTTTTTGAAAGGGGTTTATTTTGCCCGCCCAGCCACTAATGCCATTGGCCATGCTGCTGGCCGCCTTGCCCACAGCTTTGGCGCCGGTTTTGATTGATTCAACGCCGGCATCTTTGGTGGCGCCAAGTACGGCCTTCACTACCTGGCCCGAAAGGGCCAGTACCAGCGAGCCCAGCATCATTGATGCTTCTTTTAATGCGTTTTTGCGCATTTGCTTTACAGTTAAAGCCCCACCGCTGCTGCAATACTGGCGGGTAATAATGCCTACCCGCAGGGTGAGAAAAGCATTGGTGCTGCCCTCAAATATAGAATCCATAATGACGTGGGCCGCCTGCCCCACTACGGGTATTGATTTGCCAGCCGCACTTTTTACCAGTGATTTTACTACAGGTTCAATTTGCTCGGTTATGTTAATCTGCTCTACCTGCGAGGCCAGCAGGGCCGAAGTGCCCACGTTTATGTACAGGTTCCACATGTCTTTAAAGGCAGGGCGCTCCTGATAAATATGGGCCAGTTGCCACACCATGCGGGCCTGGGTAAGCAATACCACAAAGGCATCTAACTTGCCGTTTTGTGATATGGCTGTGGTTAAAAATACCGAGCGGGCAGTGTGCTGCAGGCTTTCGTTGGCCTTGTCATCCAATACCTGCACTGCCTGCTGCATGGCATCGGGCTGATGCCAGTCAATACCGGCTGCTTTTACATGTTTATTGGCCATGAGGCGGCGGGCCAGTTGCTGCTGGTAGGCCTCCTGGCCCTGGGCCGTGCCATCTGGCGGGGTTAGCGTTTTGGGCAGGCGTAAAAAGTACAGCACCGGCAGGGCAATGGCCAGCACCACTGCCACCGCTACAGCCCCGGTAACCACAGCCCCAAACCAGGGGTGCACGGCCGCCGTCAACACATACAACTGGTACAGTTGGTTCACTACAAATAGTACAAACAATAGGCCTAGCAGTACTGCCACATATTTGGCCAGTTTTTTAAGGGGGGTAAACATAAGCTGATGTATTTACTACTGTTAAGACGTTGGGCAGGGCCCTGTGGTTACCTGCCACCCAAAGGCACCGTCATAAAAATGTTGTGATTGTAGGCTATTCACGCCAAATTACGCCCTTTATAAAGTTTGCGAATGATTTTACGCTTATGTTAAAACAGCTGTTTTGTTTAGGGGCCCTGCTGGTAACCGTTGCCAGCACAGGGCAAAATGCACTTAAAACCAAGTTTGAAACCAGCAATGGTACCGCCACGGCTACATATGCTGAGGGCATTGCCTGGTGGCAGCAATTGCAGCAGGCCTACCCCCAGCAGGTGGCCATAGTTGAGGCAGGCCCAACCGATAGTGGCAAGCCCTTGCACGTAGTGCTGATTACTGAGCCCGGCATGGCCAGTAC
>CAZXTW010000978.1:0-2672 GCA_964643525.1 uncultured Roseivirgaceae bacterium | reverse complement strand
GGCATCAGCTCCCTTCACCAGTCGTTTTTGTACACCACAACATTTCTAAACCCATGAAAGCTTATTTGGTAGCTTGCCTATGGCTGCTTTTAGTGGCCACACAGGCAGCAGGGCAGGAGGGGCCGGTAGAGGCAGCAGCGTCATCGCTTAGCTTTAAGATGCTGCGTGCTGAAGAGCAATACGGCTATTTGGCCAATAAAACAGATAAGACCTTTGCTGAGCGGTTAAAGTACATTGCCCTGGGCGGCAACAGCTACCTTACCCTGGGTGGTGAGGTGCGGGCGCAGGTTGAGTACTTTCACAACGAGGCATGGGGTGCTACCGGCAATGCCCACAACTTTTTGCTGTTGCACCGCTATATGGCCCATGCCAACCTGCAGCTAAGCCCCCGCCTGCGCATTTTTGGGCAGCTGAAAAGCGGCTTTGAAAATATTAGCAGCAATGAACCCCGACCGCCAGATGTGAACGACCTTGACCTGCACCAGCTGTTTATTGACTGGCAGTTTGCCAATGCCAATGGCACAGCCCTATCAGTGCGGTTGGGCAGGCAAGAGCTGTGGTATGGCTCACGCAGGCTGGTGTCAGTGCGCGAGGGCCCCAACATTCGCCAAACGTTTGATGTGGTGAAGCTTATTGCCCAGCGCCCCAACCTAACTGTTGATGCCTTTTTGAGCCGCCCGGTAAGCACAGAGCCTGGCGTGTTTGACGACAACAGCACTGACAACCGCTGGTTCTGGGGGCTGTATACGGTGCTGACCCACATGAAAAAAACCAACCTTGATGTGTATTATCTGGGCATTGACCAGGCCGCCAATACCTTTAACCAGGGCACAGCCCATGAAACCCGCCACACGGTGGGCCTGCGCCTGTGGAAGCAGCACAACCGCTTTAGGCATAATATTGAAGCGGCTTACCAGTTTGGTAGCTTTGGTAACAGCACCATTAGTGCCTGGACGCTGAGCGCTGATGTTGACTACCGGCTGGAGCATATGCGCTTTAACCCCCTGTTGGGCTTGAAAACCGAGCTGATTTCTGGCGATGCAGATGCCAATGACGGTAGCCTGCAAACGTTTAACCCGTTGTTTCCCCGGGGTGGCTATTTTGGGTTGGTAGCGCTCATTGGCCCTGCTAATTTATTTGATGTGCACCCTTCAGTGAAACTGAGCCTGACCGAGCGGTTTAGTGTAACAGTTGACTGTGATGTGTTTTGGCGCCTGCAAACGGCCGATGGCATTTATGGGCCCAATGGTGCTTTTGAGCGCGGGGCCAACAATAGCAACAGCCACTTCATTGGCATACAACCCGGCTTTGAAATGGCGTATGAATTTAACAGTTTTCTTGAATGGTCGGCCGAAGGTTCGTACTTTCAAACAGGCAACTACCTTGAGCAATCAGGCCCGGCCGAAAACCTGTTCCATATGGTGACCACGTTGAAGCTTCGCTTTTGAAGTTAGAACAAAGAGGCAAGAGGTTAGCCTTATGATGCTGGTTTGCAATGACATATTGTGGTACTTCAAAACCAAAATCAATGAAAGTTACTGAAATACTGTTAGAGTTGATGGTTAAAGACGTTGATGCGTCTGTGCAGTTTTACCAGCAAGTGTTGGGGTTTGAAGTGCTGGCCAGTGAGCAAACCAATGACGGTGCCACCTACTGGGCTAAACTGAAGCTGAACAACTTTGTACTGTCGTTTAAAGAAGAGCAACGCCTTAAAAACGAAGAGGCCAGCTTTCGTGGGCTTGAAGTAGGTGGCAGCATGGCCATATGCTTTCAGGTGCAGGATTTAGAAGCTTACCACGGGCAGGTGCATACGCAATGCCAGTTGCTGAACCACCCCCACCTGACCCCCTGCGGTGCCACCCAGTTTTCTATGCGCGACAATAGCGGTTACATCATTATTATTGAGCGGTTTTAGGCAGTTGGTTATATTTGTTGTTTGCCAATAACAGTAAACTGTAACCCATTGACTGTCAAAACTAACAAACCCCACCCCCCAGTGCTGCAAACCGAAAGGATGTTGCTTCGGCTGGCAGTGACCAGTGACCTGCCCGAGGTACACGCCCTGCATGCCCACCCTGAAGTAGACCGTTACAACACCCTGGGTATACCAGAAAATGTATCAGTTACTGAAAACATACTGAACGCATGGCTTAAGCTGCACCAGTTGGCAGAACCTACCCAGTATACTTTTGCCCTGGTACACCAGCCCAGCCAGCAATTTTTGGGGCTGCTGGCTTTGGTTTTAGGTACCCCCAAATACAAAAGGGGAGAAGTATGGTACAAGCTGTTGCCCTCGTGTTGGGGCCAGGGCTATGCCACTGAAGCCTTACGCGCGGTGATTGGGTTTGGCTTTGGCCAGTTGGGGCTGCACCGCATTGAAGCTGGCTGTGCGGTAGCCAACATTGGCTCAGTTCGAGTACTAGAAAAGGTAGGTATGAAAAAAGAAGGGTACTTCAGGCAGGTGCTGCCACTGAAATCAGGCTGGAGTGATTGCTACGAGTATGCCATTTTAGAAACTGACCCCAGACCATGAAATATTTGCTGGCCTGACTGAGTAAAGTAGCCTATCTGCTTTTAATCGCAAGGTTTATATTTTATATTGAATAGTACTTTTTGCTGGCCTGACTGAGTAAAGTATCCTATCTGCTTTTAATCGTAAGGTTTATATTTTA
>CAZXTW010000977.1:0-2674 GCA_964643525.1 uncultured Roseivirgaceae bacterium | reverse complement strand
ATATGACCAACCACCAGGCTGATATGCTGGCGCAGGTGCAGGATGCAGCGTTTGCTTTGAAGTACCTGGCAGGGCGCAGCGGGTTTGCCAATGCCAATTTTGCCACCCTTGGCGTGTTGGGTTGTAGTTGGGGTGGGTTAAGCGGGGCGGTTTTCAGTAACCGGGTGCCAGCTGTGCAGGCCGTGGCCTCATTAGATGGTACTGAAACGCATTACTTTGGCAATGATGTGAACGACCCGCTGCTGGCAGAAATTTATGCCGCAGGGCTGCTACACCCCCAAATGCAAAATGTGCCTTACCTGTATTTTGAAAGTGATGATAAAATCAGCGGGTTTGTTCCCACCAGTCAATACAGTTATTATGACAGCCTGCCTGCTGAAAAGTACTATTTGAGGTTTCTTAACAGCCGCCATGAACACTATGTGGCCATACCGGCAGCCCTGCAGGCATCAGCCCTGGCAGTAACAACGTATAAGGCTGTGACTACGCTCACCACCCGCTTTTTTACAACTTACCTGCAAGGTGATGACACTTTTGCAGCAGCCTGGCGCCAACAGCTGGCCAGCCATGCTGTAACAGATGTGCCCTTTGCCATAACCGGCAGGCAGGCCAATGAGGTGGTTGTGCTTGAAGGCAGGGTGGTAGATGAACAAACGGCTGCGCCACTAGCTTATGTAAATATTGGCTTGCTGAACCATGAGGTAGGTACAGTATCTGACACCGCAGGCCATTTTAAGCTTCAATTGCACAAGGGGTTGGGGCAAGATACGCTCAGGGTAAGCAGGGTAGGCTATGCCAGCAGGCAGTTTGTAGTAGCCAACCTGCTGAGCGCCACTGGCCCGGTGCGGGTGGCCATGGAAGAAACCACCCAGGCACTTGATGGGGTGGTGGTGCTGACCAAAGCCCTGAAGCACAAAAGGCTGGGCAATACTACGCAATCTAAATTTTTGAGTACCGGCTTTGGGTACGAGCAGCTGGGGGCAGAGATGGGCATTAGGGTTAAGGTAAAAAAGCCTACGCAGGTTAGTGCGTTTAACTTTCATATTTCATACAACAGGTTGAGCGGGCGGGCCCTGTTCAGGCTCAATATTTACAAGGCGCCCAAAGGCAAGCCTACCCAACATGTGTTGAATGATGATGTTTTGATTGCCGTTGGCCCTGAGCAAACCGGTTTAATTACCGCCGACCTGACTGGCTATGACATTACGCTTACTGATGATGCGCTGGTAACGCTTGAGTGGGTTGATTTTGTGGGTGAGGCAGGTATTGACGAAGCCATTTATTTTTCGCTGGCACCCATTGGCAATACCACTTATTTTAAAAAGGCCAGCCAGGCCAAATTTAAAAAGCACAGTACCCTGGGGGTTGGTTTTTACCTTGATGTGTATCGTTAGTAGCTAAGAGGGCGCCATTGCGTGTATGGTAAGTCATTGCCCTAAAGTGTTGAGCAGGAGGGTTCAGGGAATGCTTAAGCTTGGGCGGTTTAGGTTATTTTTTACTTAGTTGTATCACATAAGCTTCAGAGACCCCTGCTACAGCAGCAATTTCTGCGGTGTTGAGCTTGCCCAATTGCAACATAGCCATGACAACTTCCTTAGCCTTTTTAGCTTCTGCCTCTACTTTACCAATGGTTATACCTTCTGCTTTACCAATAGTTATACCTTCTGCTTTACCAATAGTTATACCTTCTGCAATTAATTCATAATATGCTGACATGGCGTACCTCCCTGTTTTTTTTATCATCCTATTCAATTGTTTTGATAACGCGCTGCAATGAGATTTTGTTCTCTAGCGCTTGCCCAATATACGTCCGTTTTAATGAATAATTAATAAAGAATAATGAATATCGCTGCTATATTTTCGATAAAAGCTCTATTAATTATTAAATATTCATTATTCATTCATGGCGGGTTGCTCATTCTTCATAGGGCTGGCAAAGTAAGCAATAATTCACAAATGGCCTGTAGTGTTAGGTGATAAGCAGTATTAAATATAGGGTCTGCGCCGTTGTTTGATGAGCCGCTGCACCTCATCATGGCCACCCAGGTTTTGCACCAGGTTAATCCAGCTTTGGGCCTGTTCGCTGGCTTCGGTCCGGCTTTCTTTCAGTGCCACCAGCACTGCCCTGCGCTGGTGCTGCCAGTAGAGGGCAATGGCCAGCAGGGCCAATGCCAATACGGCCAAGGCTACCACCAGCCACAGTGTATTGGGGTAAGTCGGCTTTGGGCTGGTGGCCAGTTGTTGTGCTGCCAGTTGCACGCTTAGCTGCTCATTTTTTTGCTGTATGGCCTGTTGCAAGTTGATGTGGGTGCTTTTTAAGGCATCCAACTGGTTGTAAGTGGCCAATGCTTTTTGGGGCTGGCCAGCTTTTTCATACTGGCCAATCAGCAGTTTATGCGCCAGGTCGGTTGTCTCAGAGAAAGGCAGGCCCTGTGCCAGTGCCACTGCCTCTTCTAAATACTGTTTTGCTTCATTGGGCCGTTCCAGCTCGATCAATAATTCGGAATAGTTGGCCAGGGTAGCTAGTTTTGATGTGCTGGGTTGGTCAGGATGCAGGGCTAAGGCTTCTTTGTAGAATTGTTCGGCTTGCTCATATTGATTGATTTTAAACAGTGATAAAGCTATCTTTTGATTTCTGATGGCTTTTTTAAGCTTGATTGTAGTATGTTTTACA
>CAZXTW010000976.1:0-2681 GCA_964643525.1 uncultured Roseivirgaceae bacterium | reverse complement strand
AGGGGCTGTAAAAGTCTGGCTGCCAATCACGGGCACCTTCACCCCATAGCGCATACCCTGGGCCAGCCGCATAATGGCAGCCAGTGCCCTGCCTTTACAATTCAGGTTCAGGGCTGTGCTGTCATTGCTTACACTTAAGGGGTTGGCAGCAAAGGCATACTCAACCGCACGCTGGTTGCTGCCTGCCTTGTAACGTAAATAATAGTTGATGCTGGTCCAGCCGGCAGCAAAGCCAAACGAGGTGTGGTTCATCAGCACCTCTATTTCTGGTACCTGCATCATTTCTAAAAACCACAAGCTTAGGCCCAGGGCACCGGCCCATGTGCTGCTTACCTGGTTGTGCTGTACCGTAGTATCTTCATTGCTAGTGGGTTGCTTCTTAGGCACCGTGTAGGCATAATCAAACTCAGTCACCCAAAGGGCTTTGTTGGTACTGAGGCCCGCCTTTTTCAGGCTTTGGTACAGGGGCTGTATTAACCTGGGCTGCAGGCTGCTTTGGCAATAACGTTCACCTTTAGTCAGTACCAGGCGCAGCATGGCCTGCCGGGCCTGTTCAGTACGGCCGGGGTTGGCCAGGTTGCTTGAAAAATCATAATCAGCATCCCAAAAGGTGGTGTCACTGGCCGGGGCATCATTAAAGGCAGGAGCTTCAGCAAAGCTGGGGTAAAAATGGGTGCTTACGGCATCAATGGCGGCCCAATGTTCAGGGTAGGTGGCATAATAGCGCAGCAGCTGGCTGTTCCACCGGTCGCGCTTGCGCAGGCCGGCGGGGTTAAACTCATGCTGCATAAATACTGAAGCCTGCGCAGGGTAGTTCAACCGCGCACTGTCTTTTACCAGGGCAGCTACGTCGGCCATTTTGGCGGCATACATATACCCGTCAGCAAACTCCTTGTCATAATCATGCACCAGTTGCCCTTTGCGCAAATGGCCCAGGTAATGCTCATTGCCTAACTGAAAGCGCAGGGTTTGGCCACTGTCTAACACAAGGTGCTGCTGCACCAGGGCCAGCTGGCTGGCAATTGAGTTGCTCATGGCCGTGCTGTCCCTATCAGGCACCAAAGCAAACTGATGCTTTGTACCTGCCTTTTTCTGGTAGTATTGGTCAAGCACATTTAAAATCAGTACGGGCTGGGCTGGCGTTGGTGCTGCCCCGGCACGCAGCAGTGCATTCAGGTGGGCTACGGTAAAAGGGGTGGCCCACTGCCGCTGCTGTTTACTTTTGTAGCGCTTGTTGTAGTGGTAGCGCAGGGCCAGGTTGGGGGTACTGGTGTTGCGGTTGGTATTGATGTACGCAAAGCGCAGGCTGTCACCACCGGCCTCATTGGGCCCACTAAACCTACTTTCGGGCAGCATCAGGCCCTGCTGCCAGTCAAAATAGTTGGCGGCAGTGCCCCCTGGGTAGCGCATGGCCTGCGCGTGAAGCAGCTTGTAAATAGCATGCAGGGTATCGCCGGGGGGCGGCATAAAATCTACCGTCATATTAAACCCCACCAGGGGCAGCTCATGGGCCTGCCCTACCCCCAACTGCACAGGTTGGGGAGGTTGGGTAGGCTGAAGGGGCTGAACTGCCTGGCGGGCAAACAGGGGGGCAATAACCAGCAGGTTAGCTACCAATAACACAAAACTACGCAACATACACGGCTCACTTCATCATGATTAAAAACAACAAAACTGCACAATTACAGTGCCAAAGCCTGGTGCATCTTACGCAGGGCAATGGTCATTTGTTGTTCTACCGTTTTGATTGACAGCTGCAGCTGCCGGGCAATTTCTTTATTGGTCATGGCCTCAAAGCGGCTTAACATAAAAATGGCCCTGCATTTGGGGGGCAGGCTGTCAATGGCTGTGCCAATGCGCTGCTGCAGCTCCTGGTACTCCAGCTGGTCGTGGGGTTGGGCTTCCATATGGTTGGCTTGTTCAACATCAAGGGGCACCTCTGCCTGGCGGGCCTGCTGGCGCACGGCGTCAATGGCTTTAAAAGTAACCGCCTGCCGCAGGTAGGCTTTAATTGAGCGGTCAAGCTTTTGCCACCGCCTGTTGTTCCAGAAGTCAATCAGTACCTCCTGCACCACATGCTCGGCCGCTTCATGCTGCCCCACCATGCGGTGCGCCGTGTTAAACAGGTACGGGTAGTACTGGTCAAACACGGCGTTCATGCCCTTGCGCTCGTTGGCAAGTAATAATTGGTACAGGGCTTCTTCCATGGGTACAGGCAGGGGCGCTATTGCCCCTGCACCACTAATTGGCTATTGTTCAATTAACCTGGTATACGTAGCCTGGGCGGGTAGCTCGGTGCCGTCAAGCGCAAGCAACAGCCAGCCTGTTAACGTTTGCTCTGTAATGGTTACATCGTCCAGCCCGTCGGCCCCTTCGGCAAAGCTTACCAGCAAATCCTGCTCATCATTAATCAGCTGCCAGCTAAAGCTGGCCGTTTCTGGTTCGCTGGCCGCGCAGCGCTGAGCACCAAAATGCTCAAAGCCACTGGCATTGGCCCGCACAAACGTAAGCGTATTGTCAACTTCGCAGGCATCAAGTTCGGCAAAAAGGCTGAAACCATCTACCTCTAAATCACTCAATTGCCAGGTATGGCTCACTTTTCCGGCCAGGTAATTGGCACTGCTGGCCTGTATGGGCACAGTCAGGCTGTTGGCGCTATTGGCTGCCAGGGTTACTTCATG
>CAZXTW010000975.1:0-2684 GCA_964643525.1 uncultured Roseivirgaceae bacterium | reverse complement strand
GTATACTATTTGAAAAAGTATGTGGGCAAATTTTAAAAGTATGTATACTTCTGGCCAAAAGAATACATACTTTTCGGGCAATAGCGGGCGTAAAACAGGGAACATGGGGAGTGTGGACAAAATAAAGAGCAAGGCAGGCTGATTAGCCAATCAGGCCAGGCAAATGGAGGCTTAAGTGTATATTCCAAAAAATCATACTTATCTTGCGTTACCTAAAACTTGTGTTGCCTATTAATTAATGCATACAAGTTAATTAAATCAGAGCCCCTTTGCAAGCCAGTTTACTCTGCCCAAAACTCTTTTACACTAACAGCAGGCCCTACCCTACCAAAGCCTCAAATACTGAACAGTTAGATTGGTTAATATGATATACGGCTGTAAAAATCTTGCGTAGCCCTTACAATCATAAATGTGTTATATTGGTTTATGGCAAGAAAACGCGGTTCTTTAAAATACCCTATTGATGGTAAAAACCCGGCTTTGGGTTTGGTGCCAGAAAGTTTTTGGCAAAAGCAAATTGTGCAACACAATAATTTTAAAGGAGCCCTTTATGAGCAGATGGCAGCCACAGCTGTGATGAGCCAATTGCACGAACGTGGTGACGTAACTGAGTATGATGTTGTGGTAGATAAAACAACATTTAAATGTTTTGATGATAAGCCAAAAATAAGGCGGTTTGATATTTACGTGCCTCAAATAAAAACGGCTTATGAGGTAAAGTCTTACCGGGTGCTAAAAAATAAGTTTACAAGGCAACAGATTTTAAAAGACAGCTGGCTGCTACAGCACAAGCTGGTGCATGAAATTCAGTGGTTACTTTTTGAAGGGGCCAGCAACACAGTACTTCAAACCCTGACACAACATAAAATCATTTATATTGATGCCACGGCCGAAACCAGTGCATGCACCAATATTGAACAGGTATACCCAAAAGTGGGTGGTGCCACTTAATTGTTGCGTTTTGCTGTAAATTGCTTTGTTCACCTAACACTTTAAGGCGTATACTTGTAAATTCACTTGCTAAAGCCATTGATGCATGTATATACAAAAGGTTACAATCCAGAATATTAAGAATATAGACTATTTTGAGATGACCTTCACTGAAGGCCAGGAAGCAGGGTGGCATGTGCTAATTGGTGACAATGGTACGGGTAAGACCAGCATTGTTCGGTCAATCGTTATCGGTCATGTTGATGGCATCTATGTTTCTGCCTTAACGCCAAAATGGTATGGACTACTTCAAAAAGGAAAAGAAAAGGCCATAATATATGTGAATACTGTCGCAGATGAAAAAAATACCTCTAATGGTACATTTACTCGTCCTGAAAGAGATCAGGAAGTCGTAATTGAACTTGAGGCTGACATGCATACTTCTCGAAAATTTAGAACTTACGCCAATAAACAAGAGAGAGAAACAGAGCGCTTTCCAAAAGGTTACGTCCGCTTTAGTGCTGCCTTTGGGCCATACCGAAGGTTTACAGATGGTAATGATTTTTGGGAAAGTTTAGAAAAATCTACTAAGGAGGCTCTTCCTTATATTACCGCATTTAATGAAGGGGTATCGCTTAAAGCGGCCATTAATTGGCTGGTAGAGCTTCATAACCTGGAACGTGATGGTTATGAAGAAGGAAAGTTATTGGAGCCTATAAAAATGTTATTGAATAACTCAAAGCTACTGCCTAATCATGTTTCCATTTACAAAGTCGATGCAAAAGGAGTTGTGCTAAAAGATGCCAATGGGCATGAGGTAGATCTTTTAGAAATGAGTGATGGGTTTCGGTCTGTATTGAGTATGACGTTTGAAGTAATCAGGCTAATGACCGTTGCTTATAGCCAAACTAAAGTATTAGAAGCGCTAGACACTGAAAATACCCAAATCAATTTACCCGGCGTGGTGCTGATAGACGAGGTAGATGCGCATTTGCACCCAACGTGGCAAACGCGCATTGGGCAGTGGTTTACGCGGGTGTTCCCCAAGATACAGTTTATTGTAACCACCCACAGTCCGCTGATATGCCGCGCGGCCGAGCATGGCACCATCTGGAAGTTGGCCACGCCCGGTACCAATGAGATATCGCATGAGGTAACCGGCACCGCCAAAGACCGGCTGGTGTATGGTAACGTACTGGATGCCTACGGTACTGAGGTGTTTGGGGCCAACGTTACGCAATCGGCCACTGGGCTTAAAAAGAAGCAACGCATGGCCGATTTGGCCAAGAAGTCATTTAAAGGGGTAATTACCGATGAAGAGCGGGGTGAGCTAGAAAGGCTCAGGTCTGAAATGCCTACTGCCAAATGATACAGCTACCCAAACAAAACCTATCAAACCATGCTCAAAACACCTTAGCAGCCACCCAGGCTGCAATTGATGCGCAACCCACTTTTGCAGAACAAGTGGCCAAAGCCAAAGCTTACTGGAAAAGCCGCACCAATAATACAGCGTTTGATGAAGTACGGCAAACCCTTGAAGTGATGTGTGTTGGCAACATCCGCTGCACGTATTGTGAAGATAGCCGGGCCGACGAGGTTGAACATATTTACCCCAAAGACTGGTACCCTGGCCGAAGCTTTGTATGGAAAAACTATTGCTACGCCTGTGGCCCCTGTAATGTGCATAAGAGTAACCAATTTGCCGTTTTTGAAGGTACCAATACTCAATACACTGAATTTACCCACAGAAAAAA
>CAZXTW010000974.1:0-2687 GCA_964643525.1 uncultured Roseivirgaceae bacterium | reverse complement strand
GGGCCTGTTGTATGGTTTTTACTACCTCACTTCCGGTGGCTTCGGCCCGTAACTCTACCTGGGTATGGGCTTTACTTTGCCCTTTTCTGGTTACCAGGTTTACTACGCCTGCCAAAGCGTTGGCGCCGTAGTTTACGGCCATGGGCCCTTCAACAATTTCTATCTGTTCAATATTGTTCAGGTTTACCTGGTTGAGGTCGGGGTTGTTGCCATTGCCTGTGCGGCCCACCAGCGGCACCCCATCCACCAGTACTTTAATGTGTTGCCCGACCAGGCCCTGCATGGTCAGGCCGGTGTTGCCAATAGCCAAATCAGGCGAGAGCCTGATGTTGAGCTGCTGGCCCAGTACCTCGGGCAGGGTAACAGCCCCCTGGGCATCAATGGTTTGGCGGGTTATGCGTTGCAATGCCAATACCGACTGCTGGGCGCTTTGGGGTACAAACTGCCCGGTAACAACCACGCCCCGCAGGGCATGGTTGGCCACGGCAAGTGGTATATAGCTGGTTGCGGGGCTTACTAATGTATCAGTATAGGTTTGGTAGCTCAGGTGGCTTATGGTTAGCACCACAAGGCCAATAGCAGGCAGGCTGGCCTGGCCTTTGCTGTTGGTAATGGCGGTGTGGCTTTGCCCCTGGCCGGGCAGGGTTACCTGCACTACGGCGCCTGCAATGGGTACGCGGGTTTGGGCATGGCCAATGGTTAGGTTAAGCTGCGCCCTGGCTTGCAGGCTAACCAGCAGGGCAAGCACATGCAGCAGTATCAATTGGGCCTTTTGGTAACGGTTTAACATAGGGCTGGCGTAGTGGCTTTGGGGTTTATTTAGATTGTTTCTAAACAATGCAAAGGTACGCCCAGCGTTTACCGCAGGGCAATCGCCTGGGGTGGGTATTTTGCCTTCACTACCAGTAGGTAGGGGCAGGTCACTACTGGTTACTTGCTTATGGCTACCTATGAGTTGAATTAGTTGGAAAAAATGGATTTAATGTTTGTAAAAGTGGAATAAAAACTTCTCAAACCGGTGAAAAAGAAATATCTTTGTGGTGTTGGCAGAATGATGAAGCAATTGTGTGCAACTCAAATGTGTTTAAATTAATTACGAATTAGAGTATATTAGCAAACTCTACTTAAAAGTTGTGTATTCATGGAAACACCCAGCAGCCAACCCCCAAATGGTAATGACCAGCCATTACCAACACCTCATGCACCTGTAAGCACCGCCCAGCCCTTCACCAGCCAGTACAGGCTACCAAATGGCATCAGTAATTTTAAAGAGTTGATTAACCGGGGCTATCATTATATTGAGCGTACCCAGTATATTGAGCTGCTTGAGGCTACCGGGTTAAACTATGTTTATTTTTTAAGGCCCCGCCGTTTTGGCAAAAGCCTGTTTATAAGCACCCTGCAACATTACTATGGTTGCGAGCATGCTGATGACTTTAATGAGTTGTTTGGCCCATTATACATTGGCCGGCATGTTACGCCCTATGCCAACCAGTTTTTGGTGTTGCGCTTTGACTTTAGCCGTATTGATACTGAAAGTAAAGAAAGCACCTACCAAAGCTTTTTAAGTAATGTAGTGCAGGGCATACAACAGTTTTTGCATACCTACCAGCACATTTTAGAGCCCAAAGCCCTTGATTTTACTGCCAACAGCCCGCGTGATGCCATGCAGCAGCTGCTCACGCTGGTATACATCCGTGCGCCTAAATACAAGGTGTATTTGCTCATTGATGAGTACGACCAGTTTGCCAATGAGCTGTTGGCCTACCGCCCAAAAGAGTTTCAGGCTACACTGGGCGGCAATGGGTTTGTGCGCAAGTTTTACGAAACCATTAAAGAAGGCACTGCCAGTGGTGTGGTGGCCCGTATATTTATTACTGGCGTTTCGCCGCTTTCTCAAGATAGCCTGACCAGCGGCTTTAATGTAGCTACAGACCTGAGCTATGACCCTGGCTTTCATAACCTGTTGGGCTTTACTGAGGCAGAAGTGCTGACTATGCTGGGCATTTTTGGTGTGCCGCCTACCGAAACTACGGCAGTGTTAAAAGACCTGCACCTGTGGTATAATGGCTATTTGTTTCACCCAAAAGGGCAAGAGCGGCTGTTTAACCCCAATATGGTGTTGCACTTTGGGCAGTATTACCAAAGGTATGGCACTTACCCTGAGCATTTGCTTGATACCAATGTAGCCAGCGACCATGGCAAGCTAAGCCACCTGTTTACCCTGGTTAGTAGCGAAAAGGTGCGCCGAGAGGTGTTTGAAGATTTGGTGTTTAAAGGCCAGGTACTGGGCACCCGCACCCTGCAGTTTAGCTTTGAACGGGGCTTTACTGACAATGACCTGATTAGCCTGCTGTATTATATGGGTTTTATTACTATTAAAGAGGGCCTTTTTGAAAGCCAACTGTACCAGGTGCCCAATTATGTAATTGGGCAGTTGTACTTTGATTATTACCGGCAGTGGCTGGTAGCCCCGGTAGAAGAAGATGCGCAACCCCGCCGCATTACCGAGGCCATTTACCAGCTGGCTGTTGATAATAACCCGCAACCCCTGTTAGAGGGGCACGTAGCCAGCACCCTTGAAACCCTGAACAACCGTGATGCCATGCGGCTGGATGAAAAGCACGTTAAAACCGTGTTGGTTACCCTGTTGCGCCTTACCACCATTTTTACGGTGTATAGTGAGT
>CAZXTW010000973.1:0-2692 GCA_964643525.1 uncultured Roseivirgaceae bacterium | reverse complement strand
GTGAAGCCGGTTATAACCAACTGAGTATCTTTGACTTATAGCCGGACACTATTAAGTTATGAATGATGAGTGGGGCTTGGGTTTACTCTTTGTAAAATAGTTTTCTGTATTGCTTTTGCTGTTCGGTCAGGTGTTCGTTTACGCGTACTTTCAAGTATTTGGTTTTCTTTAACCTGGGTCTGCCACTCAGGGCCAGGGTTTGGCCGTTGCGCCGTACGGTCATGGTTAGCACGTCAGTAGCTTCGGGGTAGACAATGGCATTGTACACGGCCCCTTCGGTTTTTACAAATGTGGCCACTGGCTGCTCATTAATGGTGAGGATGGTATCGCCCTTTTCAAGGCCCAGCTGGTTCTTTTTTCGCTGCCAGGTAATGTAGTAGCGGTTGGTAGCTGCATCAAGGCCAAAGTTAAAGCCGTCAAAGGCAGGCAATTTGGTTTTGGGGGCATAGGCCGTCCACCCCAGTTTAGCAAAATACGTTTCATATGGGGGTATTTCAGTACCCTCAATATAGCGGGTGTAGTAGTCTTCTATTTCAGGGTACAGGTATTGCGCCAGGGTTTGTACAAAGGTGGCATCGTCAAAATACTTGCCTTCAAAATCGGCCTGCATTTGCAGCAGCACATCCAGCAGGCGGCGCTGGCCATTGCTGCGTTCCATCAGCTCCATATCAATGCCCATGGCAATGAGTTTGCCCTTTTGGTAAAAGTTGCCAATATGGCCCACCTTGCGGATTAAGCTAATGATGTTGCGCTTGCGGATGATATTCAGGCCGCTTTGGGTCATGCTCTGCTTATGCCTTTTCAGGGCAATATCGGCCGCCCAGCCCATGTCTGAGGTAAAGCTGCCGTTCAGGCTGGCCTGCTGGGCATTTACTAAAGAGGCCAGGTAATCAGTAAAGCCCTCATACAGCCATACGTGCCGCGACATATCGGCCTTTTTGAAGTTGAAGTGGGCAATTTTTTCGCTGTGCAGGGTAAGCGGGGTAATGGTATGAAAGTACTCATGCGCCCCAATGTAGTTGTAGTAGCGGTAGGTGGTGTCATAATGCCGGTCAAGACCGTAGTAGACTGACGCGTGTTTGTGCTCTAAGGCTGAGCCTGCGCCAAAGCTTTTAAACGGCCCCTTGAGCCGTTGCAGGTCAGCATAGTACAGTATAAAGTAATAGTCTTGCTGGGTGGTAAAGCCCGAAAAGGTATCAATGGCGTGCATCAGGGTGGTGAAGCGGGGCTTTAGTTTTTCGGCATTTACCTTACCGGCCTCGGCATGCACGGCCACCACAAAACGGTTGTTGCCTATTTGAAAAGAGGCAGTATCGGCCGGGGCATACAGCACGGGCTGGTCTATCAGGGCAGCATAATTATTGGCCAGCAGCCAGTCGGTCGTGGCATTGACTGGTACTTTTTGAATAGACGAAGCCCCGTAAAAGTTGGCCGGCTTGTTGACCTCTATTTTAAAAGGGGCATTGCTGTACCCTTCAAAGTAGCCATGCACCAGCTGGAAGTTAAGCAGGGCACTGTTATGGGTATAGGCCGTGCCAGCGCAGGCCAGTATATTGTCCCACACTTTATTATCACCCAGCGAGGGCTTTACCCTGTATTTCAGGTAGCTAATGGGCCGTTTGGCCTCTACCGTAAATACGTTTTTGTGGCGTTTTACTTTTGCCTTTTTGCCATCAACATCATAAGCGGTAAGCTGCTTGTAAAAGCGCACGTAGTTAATTTTCAGGTAGGTGCCGGGTATAATTTCAGGTATGACGTAGGCCCATTGGGTTTGGGCCGCCGGTGGGTATACCTGCACGTGCGCTACCCCCTGGGCCACTTGGTTGAGGTTAACCAGCACCCTGGTGGTATCAGTAGTAGCCCCCAGGCACAGGGCACTGCAAGTAATGCTGAAGCATAGGGCAGCAGTAAACAATAGGTTTTTCATAGGTAGTTTCAAGGCAGCGTTGTTTTTGGCACAGGGCTACTTTGCTATGATGGTATAGCAAGCAGGCACGGCCGCAAAAGTAGGTGTAATTTTAAAAACGATGTATTAGTTGTGGTAGTACTTCAGGCAGGGTTAAGTCTATTCGTACAACTACAATGCAGCAATATAATGCAGCACCGGGCTACAATAAAAAAGCTTATCTTCACTTTTTTATAGAATAAACCTTTACATGAAGCATAAGTTTGACCATATGCTGCGCGATAATTTGAAAGACTCTGTTATTGCTTCAGCAGAAACTTTTTTTGGCATGAAGGTGGTGCACTACCAGCTGCTTGATACTATTGAAACGGTAACCCAAAAACGTGAGGTGGACCTCATTTGCATTGTAGAGCTGGCAGACGGCAGCAAGCGTTTGTTGCAGATTGAGTTCCAGACGCAAGACGATCAGGATATGGTGTTCCGGATGCGCAATTACTGGGCATTGTACCAAGACCGCTACCGCCTGCCTATGGATCAGTTTGTGCTGTACCTGGGCCAGAAGCCTTCTAAAATGGCCACCAGCATCCAGCAGGTTATTCCTGATGAGAAACAAAACTATGCCTACGGTTTGTTGTCATTAAGAGACTTAAATTATGAGCAATTGCTTACTGGTGGAACACCTGGCACTATGGTACTGGCCATTTTAGCTAACTTTAGTGGCCAGGCCCCTGAACAAGTGATTAGGCAAATCGTTAAAAGCATACGACGCAGTGCCACAACTACCGC
>CAZXTW010000972.1:0-2701 GCA_964643525.1 uncultured Roseivirgaceae bacterium | reverse complement strand
CAATTTAAAACACTTAGTCAATCAAGGGAATGATTCGGATCGTAACCAACAACGATTAGACCAACTACGCAGCTCTTTCATTGGTTTTCTAGATCCTGTCACACTATTAACTCGACCGAAATTAACTTTAAATCGAAATAACAATAACCTTTATCAACATTACCTTGTGCCACTGCAACAAGCCCCCAAACGTAACTTAAAAGCTACTGAGCATCGTATGCGCAAAGCCTACGACTGGTTTGAAGGTAGGTTAAAACAAAAATATACTACTGGTGAAGATTTAGCTCGCTTTGTTGATCAACTGGTATCACGTCTATTTTTTACGGTAATCACGGTTAGTGATGAATTAAATGCATATAAGGTATTTGAAACACTCAATGCACGGGGGGTAAAGCTTTCATCAACCGATTTACTGAAGAATTATTTTTTTTCAGTAGTACACAGGCAAAGTGAAAATGAACATGAGCTACGAGAAATGGATCAACTATGGGATGACCTGGTTGGCAAACTTGGCGCTGAAAGCTTTCCTGACTTTGTTCGTGCTTATTGGAATAGTAGATATGACTTTTTACGGCATCAAGAGCTATTTAAACGTATTCGCGACCAAATCAGAGACAGAGAAGCTGTTTTTAGATTGATAAGGGAAATGCATGTTGATGTTGATACTTACGCTGCCCTGTCAAAAGCTGAAGATGAATTTTGGACTAGAGGTCAAGCTCGTTATGTAGCTGAACTGAATATGTTCAGTGTAAAACAGGTACGCCCATTATTGTTAGCGGCCTATAGAAAGCTATCTGAACATGACTTTTGCAATTTATTAAAGGCAATAAGCATCATTTCTTTCAGGTATAATGTAATAGCTAACAACCCTACCAATGAACAAGAACGCGTATATACCACTGTAGCGCAACGCATTGAAAAAGAAAACCTGGGCCTTACAGCCATACTTACCGCTCTAAAACCGCTTTATCCTAGCGACGATGATTTTAAAGGTGCGTTTTCTAAGAAAGCTCTGAAAACAAGCCAGGCCAGGAACAAGAAGATTGTCAGGTATCTTTTATTTAAGATAGAAGAGCACGCATCTGGTAAAAGTTACGACCGCGACAGCGACCGTTACAGCATTGAGCATATTATGCCTGAGCGTTTAGGTGATGCCTGGGAAGAAGTAGCAGATGTTGATCATGAACAATTTGTGTTCCGGCTGGGTAATATGACCCTTTTGCCTAAAAACCAGAACCGGGCAATCGGTAATAAAGCTTACGCAGATAAACGCCCTGTATACGAGCAAAGTGAGTTTAACATTACCCAACGTATTGCCACAGAAAGTAGTTTTTGGGATATGTCACGCATTCAAGGTCACCAAGACTGGATGGCTAACCAAGCCACCGCCATTTGGCGCATTGCTCAGTTACAGTAATTCATAATCAACTCTTTTCTACCAGCACAACTCATAATTAATAACTCCTAACTCATCATTCCTCAATACTTAAAGGTATCCAAAATAGACTCGGAAAAACTGGGGCAGGGTATGGGCTTGCGGTTGGCGCTGCTGTTGCCTTTGTAGTAGGCAAACTGCCATACGATTGATATTTCGTGCGTACCACCAGAACTGGGTCCCAGGCGAGACACAGTCACATCATAATTGTAGCCAATGGCCAGCTTCTTAAAGCGCAGGCCAAACATAATGCTAATGGCATCCTGGCTGCTGGTGTTGGCCAATACCTCGTCAAATAAGGGAATGCCCCGGTACCACAGGCCCAGCTGAATGGGGTTGTAGTAAAACATGGTACCGATGCTAAGCTGATCAAACAAGCCCTGGCGTGAGTAGATGAATTGGGGCGATAAGGTGGGGATACGCGCCGTGCGGAACAACCCCTGGTCAATTTGCAGCAACAGCCCCCCATGAATGAGCAGCTTCATATTCAGGGGGTCGCTCTCACCTAAAAACGACTGGTTGGGCTCATTCATATGGTAAAACGACGCCCCAAACCAAACATTCTGGTTGTATACCAACAGGCCAGAGGCAAAGTCAAAAAAGCCTACACTGGGGTCAATAAGGCCCAGCGAAGAATCACCAGAGATGGAGTTGTCAGGGTCGGCAAAGTCAAACTGATCACCAAACAAGAACTTTGAGCGGTCAACATTGCGGAAGGTGTACCCAAACATGACGGAAGGCGAGATGACCCATTTTTTCTTTAACTGTATTTTGTAAGCGTAGACGAGGTTCATAGCCGTGGTGCGCAGGTTCACAGTGCCGGCCTTATCGGCCGTAGCCAAAAAGCCAAAGCCGCTGTTGAGCTGGGGCACGTTCCAATCGTACGAGAAGGCATGCGTTACAAAGGCATTGGGCGCGCTGGGCCACTGGATGCGGCTAATCAGGCTAAAGCGCTGCTGCTCGCTGGTGCCCGCATAAGAGGGGTTTAGCGTTAATGGTGATGACAATATTTGAGAAAACTGGGGGTCCTGTGCATATGCCTGAACCGCCAATAACAAGCCTAACAGTAATCCGGTAAATCTTTTCATCATCGTCTACAATCTAAAAACCTTCGTCATAAATCTCATTCTTCTAACTCCCTGCCTTAGTTAGGGCAGGGAGTTAGAACTGCTTATTACCTCAATAGTGTTACGTCGCCTAGGCGCGTCACCGTGTTGCCTTCAATAAACGTCATTTCAAGTTTATACAGGTACACCCCTGCCGGTG
>CAZXTW010000971.1:874-2701 GCA_964643525.1 uncultured Roseivirgaceae bacterium | reverse complement strand
AATCTGTCGCTGCCGCAGCATGGCATCGTTCAGGTCCTGCTCCTGCTTCAGCACCTGCAGCTCGGCCTCTGTTTTTTCGGTTTCTAGCTGTAGCTGTGACAGGGCCAGGTTGTCAACCTCGCGCTGGGCAATGAGCTGGCGCAGCTCTGACTCTACCTTGGCAATGCGGTTGCGGTTGGCCAGCAGCTCTTCCTGCTCAAGCTGCTGCTCAGTATACAGGCTGTCTTTCAGGTGGGCGTAGCTCTGGTAATAGTCCAGCGCTTTTTTAAACAACCCCAGCTGTTGGTAAATTTCTGCAATGCCCTTGTAGCTGTTCATGATGGCCTCAACAGAGCCTGAGCCCAAAGCCATTTGAATGGACTTTTCAGCATACTGCTTGGCCATTTTCTTCTCGTTCATGTTGAGGTAGCTAAAGGCCATTTCGTTAAACAGGGCCGCCTTTTCGGTAGGCTTGCCGGGCTGCTTCTTTTCTGACTTAAGTGCCATTAAAAAATACTCTAACGATTGGTTGGCATCACCCAGGTACTGGTAAATTACCCCAATGTTCATGAGCAGGGTTTCATTTTCAAGCGCCTTAATGCCCTGGTTGCTCAGCCTGGTGTTGATGTCTATGGCTCGTTTAAAGTAGGTAATGGCCTCTTCATAGTCTTCAATTTTCTTATACAAAAAGGCTATGTTGTTCAGCTCCTGGGCTACGCCAACCATATCGCCCAGTTGCTCTTTGAGGTGCAGTATTTTCAGGTTGTAGTACAGGGCGTTTTTGTGGCGGTTGGTTTTAATGTAAATGTCAGAAATGCGCTCGTAGGTATCAATAATCCCCTCATTATCGCCCAGCCGGTTGTATTGAATTAACAGCTTCTGGTAGTAGTTAAAGGCGTTGTCGTAATCATCTAACAGCAGGTACGAGTACCCAATATGCGTCAGGGCTACCTTTACGCCCTGGTCGTCATTAAGCAGCACCATCAGGTCATAGGCATCTTTAAAGTATTCTAACGCCTTCTCCTGCACGTTCCACTCTTCATACATCAAGGCCACCTCAGTGTAAACATCGGCCAGCATTTTGTTGTCGTTCAGGCGTTGGTATTTCTGTATAAGGGTGAGGTAATGCCTGATTGACATTGAGTAGTTGTTCTGCGCCCTGTAGGCCCTGGCAAACAGAAAGGTGCTTTTGGTCATTTCCTCCTCAATGTCATAATACTGGGCAATGCGGTAAGCTTCTTTGGCCATTTTCAGGGCATTGTCAGAGTTGCCCACCAGCAGTTCAGCCTCTGCCAGCTTGTTAAAAGAGGTGGCCCGCAGGCTGTCTGAGGTGACGTATAGCGAATCTGTAGGCAGCTGATTTAAGGGGCTATTATTGCTTTGCCGGGCATGGCCAATGCCCCAACAACAGCAAAGAACAGCTACATATAGAAAGGTATGGAGGGTGTACTTCATCTTGTTTGCTCACGGAATTTGAACGACAATTTGTACTGAAAAGTGCCTGAAGCGTTCCATTCTTATGCCCGTTTGCCAATGGTAAGCTTCACCAAAACTTACCCAAACAGGCCTTATGCAATGCCAAACCGTTTATGATTGGGATGAAATATACTATTAATATTTGCTAATTACTAACCTGCCTGATTGTGCGCTGCCCTGGGTATGTGAATTGTAAATTCAGAGCCCTGCCCCAGGCTGCTGCGCACTTTTAAGTTGCCAGCCTGCATGAGCATAAACTCACGGCATAGCTTTAGGCCAATGCCCGCGCCTTTCTCTTCGGCAGTGCCACGTTTGCTAAAGTGCTCTTTTGCTTCAAACAAGTACTGGTATGAATAAAGGGTTTGTTGATGA
>CAZXTW010000971.1:0-864 GCA_964643525.1 uncultured Roseivirgaceae bacterium | reverse complement strand
TGCTTCAAACAACGCGGCAAGGTCGTGCGCAGCAATGCCGGTGCCATTGTCTATTACACGAATTAAGGCCTCCTGGTCAGTCAGGTCACAAACCACAGTAATCTGGCCCTCACGGTTGGTAAACTTAACCGCATTGCTTAGCAGGTTACGCAATACCAGGTTCAGCATATCATGGTCGGCCATGACCAGGGTATTGGGGCTGCTAAGCTGGGTTTTAATGGTAATGTTTTTCTGGTGGGCCGATAGCATGGCCAGCTCTATATTGTCTTGCACCAGCGCCAGCAGGTCTGCCTCGGCCAGGTTGGCCTGCTTATCACCGATTTGCGTTAACGACCAGTTGAGCAAATTATCGAGCAAATCCATGACCTGCCGCATGTAGTTTTGCATTTTCTGGTGGTAGGGCTTAATCAATTCTGGCGAGGCCTTACCTGCGTTTACGTTCATGAGCACATCAAGAAATACATTCATTGAGGCCAGCGGGGTACGCAAATCGTGCGAAATGATTGAAAACAGTTTGTCTTTCACCGCGTTGGTCTGGTTCAGCTCAGCATTGCGTTCATTTAATTCTGCCGTGCGCTGCTTCACCTTTTCTTCCAGCTGTTCATTGGCTGCCTGCAAATCGGCCACCAACTGTTTGTTCTGTTGCTCTAACCGGTGGCGTTCCAGGGCGTTGTCAATGATAATCTTCAGTTCGCGCGAGTCCCACGGCTTAAGCAGGTACTGGTAAATGCCACAGGTGTTTACCGCTTTAATAATCACTTCAATATCACTATAGGCGGTCGGGATCATTCTGATTGTATCTGGGTGAGACTGCCCGGCCTTTTCTAACACATCAACGCCGGTCATTCCGGGCATTTTCTGGTC
>CAZXTW010000970.1:0-2702 GCA_964643525.1 uncultured Roseivirgaceae bacterium | reverse complement strand
CGCCACCATAATCAAGATTTCTAAGAAGTACGGCGGTGCCTACGGCCTGGGTATTGATTACATCAAAACCATGCAAGAATGGCAAAGCAAAGGCGAAGGTGGCCACTAAGCACAAACACGAACCAACCAATACGCTACTAGTATGAAATGGCTATTGATTGTATTTGCAGTAGTTGCCGGGTTGGTGTTGCCGGTACAGGCAGGCTTAAACGCGCGGATGGCCAAACACCTGGGCCATCCGCTGTTTGCCACGGCCCTGTCATTTCTCATTGGCACACTGGGGCTGGTACTGTATAGCGTAATTGCCCGCCTGCCTACGCAAAACCTGCAGCATTATACAAAGGCATCGGTTTGGGAGTGGGTGCCCGGCCTGTTAGGGGCCTTTTATGTGGCTGCCACTGTAATACTGGTGCCCCGCCTTGGTGCGGCACTGACCTTTGCCCTGATTATTGCCGGCCAAATGGTGGTATCAGTACTGCTTGACCATTTTGGCCTGCTGGGCCTGGCCACGCATGCCATTACCCCTGGCCGTGCCATTGGGGTGCTGCTGCTGGTCATTGGGGTGGTGCTGATTAGAAGCTTTTGATGCACCATGCCCGCCTAAGGTGCTTACCTGAAGCTTAACCTTGTTGGAAGAGATACCCAGCGTTAGCGTACTTCATTGAACAAATCAACAAACAGACAAGACACATGCAGATCATAAAACCTTTGAACATATTGCTGGCCATGCTGGCCTTGCTGGTATTAGTGCTGGCCGGTTGTGGCGGTAGCGGCGCCAAACAAGAGGCGCCAGCCACCGTGGCCGACCTGATTATTACCAATGGTAAGGTGGCTACCCTGGCCAATAACGATGCCGTGGTAGAAGCCCTGGCCGTAAAAGATGGTAAAATACTGGCCACCGGTACCAATGCTGAGATGACTGCCTACAAGGGTGACAGCACCAAAACCATTGATGTGAATGGCCGTACGGTGGTGCCCGGCCTGAACGATTCCCACTCGCACGTGATCCGTGCCGGTATTAATTATAACCTTGAGTTGCGGTGGGATGGCGTTACCTCATTGAAAAAAGCACTGCAAATGCTGAAAGAGCAGGCCGCCCGCACCCCCGAAGGGCAATGGATAAAGGTAGTAGGGGGCTGGGCTGAGTTTCAGTTTGAAGAACGCCGCCTGCCCACCCTTGAAGAGATTAATGCCGCCGTGCCCGATAAGCCCGTGTTTATTAGCTTTTTGTATACCTACGGTATGGTAAACCAAAAGGGCATAGAGGTATTGGGGTATGACAATACCACCCGCTTTGCTGGCGGTGAGGTTCAACTGGATGGCAGCGGTAAACCCACCGGCATGCTGATTGCCAAGCCCAGCGCAGCCATTATTTACCTGAGCCTGACCAAAACGCCCAGGCTGAGCCCGGAAGACCAGTACAACTCTACCCGGCATTTTTTGCGTGAACTGAACCGTCTGGGCCTGACCAGCGCCGTTGATGCCGGTGGCGGGGGGCAGTTTTTTCCTGACAATTACCAGGTAATGAAGCAGGTAGCCGCTGACAGGAAGATGACCGTGCGCATTGGCTACTACATTTTTGCCGCCTCTAAGCCCGGCACTGAGCTGGACAACTGGGACCGCTACCTGACTATGGTAAAACCCGGTGATGATTATGATATGTTCAGGCCCAACGGCTACGTGATGCGCGGTGCCGGTGAAAACATTGTCTGGTCGGCCGGTGACTTTGAGAACTTTCTGGAGCCCCGCCCAGAGCTGGGCCACCATATGGAGGGCGAACTGGAAACGGCCATCCGCCAGTTTGTAGAAAACCGCTGGCCCTTCCGTATCCACGGTACTTATGGCGAATCAATTGAGCGCTTTTTGGGTGTATTTGAAAAGGTGAATGAAGATACGCCCTTTAATGGCCTGCGCTGGATTATTGACCATGCTGAAACGGTAAGTGATGAATCGTTGGATAGAATCAAAGCCCTGGGCGGGCAAATAGCCATACAAAACCGCATGATGTTTCAGGGCGAGTACTTTATTGACCGCTACGGGGCTGATGCCGCCAAAACGGCACCACCAGTGAATAATATGCGTACACGGGGCATTACCGTAGGGCTGGGTACTGACGGCACCCGTGTATCTAGCTTTAACCCCTGGCTTTCAGTATACTGGGTAAATACTGGCAAAACATGGGGCGGCACCCAGCACCTGGCCAATGAGCACCTGCTGAACCGCACCGAGGCCCTGCGCCTGATGACCCATGGCAGCGCCCACCTGACTGGCGAACAAGACCTGAAAGGCACCCTGGCCGCGGGCCGCTATGCTGATTTTGCTGTGCTGTCTGACGATTACTTTACCATAGATGCTGAAGCGATTAAAAGCCTTGAGTCAGTACTGACCGTGGTGAACGGCGATGTGGTGTACGGCGCAGCTGAGTTTGCTGAGCACAACCCCGAGCTGCCACCGGTAAGCCCGGCCTGGAGCCCGGTAAAATACTATGGAGGCTACCAGAGCAGTGCTTTGAATTAACAATGAATAGTTAATAACTAATATGAATTGTTTGACCAGGTAATCTGCTCAGAACCCTATTAATTATTCATTATTAACTATTAATTAACATCTCAATTAGTCTGATGCTGCTTCTGCTTTGAAATGGGGCGGCATCAGCTCCCTTCACCAGTCGTTTTTGTACACCACAACATTTCTAAACCCAT
>CAZXTW010000969.1:0-2720 GCA_964643525.1 uncultured Roseivirgaceae bacterium | reverse complement strand
AGTCGATGCGTCTTATCAGGTTAATATCACCCATAAGGCTATTTTGGCCGATGGGCCTCAGCAATACGCTTTGGTAATTGAATACATCAAGGAAGACGCCCCCCAAACCTTTTACTGGATAGGCGGTTCAGGCCAATGGACTGATGGAACCCACTGGTCCTTATCTAGTGGAGGAGAAACCGTGCAGCAAGTGCCCAGCGCTAAAGACAGAGTGATATTCGATGACCATTCATTTGAAAATCTGACTGACGGACAAAAATTTTCAATAAGCGTAGGCCAGGACATTGAAGTGGCACATTTTAGATGGTTGGCCGATAAATCAGGTAGCCTGGATCTAGGGGGCAACACCTTATATACCGATGGCGATTTAGTGGTGATGTCAGACCTGATCAATCTCCAAAATGGAAAATTCAACTTGACAGGGCAAAATGAGGACCCTATCATCAATATTGAATCTTCGAACTTTGAAACAGAACTCGTTATCGATGTCCCGAATGATGTCGATATTCGGATTTCCAGACCTTTCGAAGGTAACTCAATCAACCTCATCAGTGGAAGGCTTCAAATCACGGACATCAGTTTAGAAGTAGATCAATTCACCATGTCTGGTGGAGAATTGAACTTGACCAATAGTACTTTTCTCTTGAATGGCCAGCTCGATATCGAAGAAGAAGCCGCCAGTATTACCTGGAACAATTCGGTTCTACAAGTCCCCGTAGGAGCGATGGCAACTGCTAACTTTGCAGGGCTGGATTTACCGGTTGAGCTCAATGTGGAAGGCCAATTAAACATAAGCAACCTGGTCGGTGCTACTTCATTAACCAACAAGGGTGTTACTGCTATTTCAACTGACATATTAATCAAAGACCTGATAGCAGAGGAGGGCAGTACACTTACTTTAAGCAATGAAGTAACCTTGACAATATCTGATTCATTTAACCTGAAAGGAGTAGATGGAGACCCAGTTTCTCTCTCTTCTGAGGGTACTTCTCAAATCGATGTCCAAACTTATCGGAAAATATGTACAGACTTTATCACCATCAATGGTGTGAATGAAATTGGTGAGGCAACGGTGAGTATCGGAGTCAATAGCCAGGTATCCGGAGGTGAAACAGGTTGGCAACAAAAAACTTGCGAAAACACCCTCTTTGCCGATTTTGGCATCAGCTTTGGCTGTGCTAATGGTCTCACCGAATTTGAAAACCGAAGCTCGGGAGACATACAGAGTCAGGCCTGGAATTTCGGAGAATCAGCCATGGCGATAGTAGATTCTGAGGAGGAAAATCCCGTCTATCAGTACATAAGTTCTGGGTCTAAAAATGTGAGGCTTACAATCCGTGATAGCGATGATGTTTTTGAATTAATGACCAATACAGAGATCATCGATAACCCCATTGATGGATTTAGTATCACAGAGCAACTGGGCTTTTTGGTGAGTTTGAGGGAAGGAGAGAGGTACCAGTGGTACAAAGATGGTGAACCTTTAGAAGGGGCTGTAATCAGGCAGTTGGAGGCAACAGATGAGGGTACTTATAAAGTCCTTGTTTTTGATGAAGGCTGTAATCGGTTTTCAGAAGATTATGTTTTAACAGTTACAAGTATCGAACCAGATCCAGAGGAGCGAAAAAAACTGGAAGAAGCGGTCAAGGTATTTCCCAACCCTACCACAGATTATATTGATATAGCCATTCAGGGGTATGACTTACAGTCTGTGTCATTTGACCTGATAGACCAAAGCGGTAAGAGGGTTGCTTCTACTCAATATGAAAATCTATACCTCCAGTCCTTCAGTGATAGGCTTGTGCTTGATGACAAGAGGCAGGGTTTCTACATTCTAAGAATTCTGGTCAATGACCATGTCATGGTCAATCGCAAGGTGATTTTAAATAACCGGTGAATTGAAAATCAATGGTATGATGAAAGGTCAATAGCTTCTTTTTTTGGTCGTAAAACAATCCCTTTGTAACTTCCGTTGTCTACTGCGTTACGCTTTTATTGCGCGTAATTGACTAAATAGTAGGCGGTTAAAAAAGTAATCTATGAAGGGGAAAAATAAGTGGCTATTGGTCTTGGTAGCCATATTGATGAGCAGCATTACTCAAGCTCAGATCAAAGTTGATCGTTACAATCAATTGAGGGCTCGGATTCTTAAGGAAGAATCCCAACGACAGCAGCGCATCAAGGAATTTCTTGAAGACAATAAGGACAAAGAAATCATAACATTCGGTGCTGATCGCAAGGGGTACCTGTATGACATTGTTGAAGGTCAGCCAGTATATAAGGCTGTAATGAACGATGCGGCAGCTAGAAATGTAGGGGCAAGTGCAATTAAGGCAGGCGGTGATCTCGGGCTTAATTTAACTGGAGCCGGACTGCGACTAGCCATTTGGGATGGTCCCGGAGGAGCCCGAAATACACATCAGGAATTTGGTGATAGAATAACACCTGGTAGCGATTTTAATGACAGTGGTTTCAGTAATCACTCAACTCACGTTACGGGTTCTGTAATGGCAGGTGGTACAGATGCCGCAGCACAAGGCATGGCGCCAGAAGCGACTGCCATCGTTTATGATTTCAATAATGATTTAAATGAGATCACACAAGAGGTTAATTCAAACGCAAGCACCATGATATTATCTAACCATTCATATGGGTTAATCGTGGGTTGGAATCAGGCCGAAAATGGTACGTGGGAGTGGTTTGGAAATGATAATATTGAC
>CAZXTW010000968.1:1826-2723 GCA_964643525.1 uncultured Roseivirgaceae bacterium | reverse complement strand
AGTTCCATTCGTAAATGGCCTGGTTGGCGTCCAGGCCTTCATAACATTGCAGGCGTACCAGGTCAGTTTCCATCACCTCGGCCATGACTTTGGCAATGGCGGTTTTGCCTACGCCCGCAGGCCCTTCAATGAGTATGGGCTTTTGCAATAGCTGTGACAGCTGGATGGCCATGCAAATGGAGTCGTCAGGGATGTAGCCGTTCTTGATGAGGCTATCAGCAATCTGTTGGTTTTTGTTGTTCATGATGTATATAAGAACATCTTTCAGCGCATTTTATCTGAATGTTCAACCCAATCATTTCATGGTGTATGAATTCAGTTCTTTAGCGTTTCTGCTTCGTTCATTTTCTTTTGCTCCCCCAAAAGAAAACGAACCAAAAGAAAAGGGGGCCACAGTGAAGCCGCCTCCCACAAGCCTGCGCGTTGGCCACGCCACTGTGGACATCCCCCCCGCGATGATGTGCTTTATTAATGAAATTGAATACGCTTAAAATAAATAGGCTGGCAACGGCAATATTCGCTGCCAGCCTTGTGGTTGGTGTGGTTATTGGTTAGGCCAGGCTGTTGAGGGCCCTTTTGCAGAATACCTTAGCCATTTGCTTGCGGTAAGCTTCAGAGGCGTAGCTATCGGCCAGGATAGATACCCCTTCGGCGGCTTTGGCGGCGGCGGCGGCAATGCTATCGGCCGTAATGGCGCTGCCCGTAAGTGCCTCTTCAACGGCGGCATCTCTAAAAGGGGTAGCACTTACCCCTGCAAAGGCCACCCGGACACTTTCGGCGGTGCCGTTGCCGGTTACCAGGGCCGCGCACCCTACAATGGCAAAGCGTGAGGCAGGCTGCATAAATTTGACGTAGGCCGATTTGGCCCCGGCCCTTACAGGCACACTAATGGCGGTA
>CAZXTW010000968.1:0-1798 GCA_964643525.1 uncultured Roseivirgaceae bacterium | reverse complement strand
CTTCAAGGGCGGTGGTATACAGGCCCTCAAAAAAGTCGGCTGCGGTAATGGCCCGCTCACCTCTGGTGCTTTTTACGTGCACGGTGGCCTCGGCTGCCAGCAGCAGTGCGGGCCAGTCAGCGGCGGGGTCGGCATGGGCAATGCTGCCCCCAATGGTGCCCAGGTTGCGCACCTGCACATCGCCAATCAGGTCGGCCCCTTCAGAAAAGAAGCGCAGCTTTTCCTGAATCAGGGCTGAGTTGACAATATCAGCATGGGTGGCCATGGCCCCGATTATAATATTGCCGTCGCGTTCTTCAATGTTTTTCAGCGCTTTCAGCTTTGATACATCAATAAGGTGGCTGGGGTCGTTAAGGCGCAGCTTCAGGGCCGGTATCAGGCTATGGCCGCCCGCCAGCAGCTTGGCCTCATCGCCATGCTGGCTCAGCAGGGCAAGGGCTTCGTCTACAGTATTTGCTTTAATATATGTGAGTTGACTGGGTATCATTTCTTATGGTTTTAATGGGCTGTGGGTTTAGTTGTGCTGCATGGCTTGCCATACCCTTTCAGGAATAAGCGGCATCTCAATGTCTTTCACTTTGTGGCCGCCGCTCCACAGGGCATCAATCACGGCATTCACTACCGCTGGGGTAGAGCCAATACAGCCAGCCTCGCCTGCACCTTTTACGCCCAATGGGTTATGGGGGCAGGGGGTGGTGGTGCGGTCAATTTCAAAGCTGGGAAAGTCATCGGCGCGAGGCATGGCATAGTCCATGTATGAGCCATTGAGCAGGGTGCCCTCTTCATCATAAAAGGTGCCTTCTAGCAGGGCCTGGCCAATGCCCTGTGCCAGGCCGCCATGTATTTGCCCATCAACAATCATGGGGTTTACTACGTTGCCCACATCATCTACCGCAATGAAGCGCTTCAGTTTAACCTGGCCGGTTTCTTTGTCAACCTCTACAATGGCCACGTGGCAGCCAAAGGGGTAGGTAAAGTTGGCAGGGTCATAAAAGCTAGAGAAGTCAAGGCCGGGCTCCAGGTCGGCCGGGTAGTTGTGGGGCACGTAGGCCGTGAGTGATACCTCACCAAAGGTAATTGACTTGTCGGTGCCCTTAACCGTCCACTTGCCTTCTGCAAACTCAAGGTCTTCTACGCGTGACTCTAAGGCGTGAGCCGCTATTTTAGAGCCCTTCTCTATTACCTTCTCTATGCTTTTTACAATGGCCGAGCCGCCTACTGGCAGCGAGCGCGAGCCGTAGGTGCCCATACCAAAAGGAATCTGGTCAGTATCGCCATGCACCACCTCTACATCTTCCAGGGGTATGCCAAACCGGTCTGCCACAATCTGTGCAAAGGCCGTTTCATGGCCCTGGCCGTGGCTGTGGGTGCCAGTCAGTACGGTTACCTTGCCGGTGGGCTGCACGCGTATTTGTGATGATTCAAACAGGCCGGCACGGGCACCCAGGGCACCTACTACGGCACTTGGGGCAATGCCGCAAGCCTCTATATAGGTGCTAAAGCCTATGCCCAGCAGCTTGCCGTTGCTTTGTGCTTTTTGTTGCTCACGAAAGGCATCATAGCCCACCATTTCAAGAGCGCGGTCAAGCACGGGCTCGTAGTTGCCACTGTCGTACTGCAGGGCCACGCGGGTGGTGTAGCCTTCCTGCTCAACCCCGTCAAAGGCAGGTATAAAGTTGCGGCGGCGCAGCTCGGTGGGGTCCATGCCCATTTCAAGGGCGGCCAGGTCCATCATACGCTCCAGCTGGTAGGTGGCTTCAGGGCGGCCGGCACCACGGTAGGCATCAACAGCGTTGGT
>CAZXTW010000967.1:0-2730 GCA_964643525.1 uncultured Roseivirgaceae bacterium | reverse complement strand
CATTTGGCGGTCACGTATTATGGTGTTCGGGTAAGGTTGATTAACTTTATATGTACAACTAATGGTATGGTGCCTCAATAAGCATAAAAGGTAGTATGGCTACTGCATTCTCTGAACTTGACATAAGCAAAAAATACAGCTATGCCGATTATCTGTTGTGGCAGTTTCAGGAACGCGTAGAACTGATCAAGGGCAGCGTACTTAAAATGTCACCCGCCCCCTCTTATGAACACCAGGTAGTTTCTGGCAACCTGTTTTTAGCCTTTGGTAACCACCTCAAAGGCACCACCTGTAAAGTATTAACGGCTCCGTTCATTGCACCCCCTATTAATTGTTAATTATTCATTGGGCAGCTTGCTGCTATCGCCACCGCTGGCGGACGCTCATGGCAAATTCAACTGGCTTATTTGCCATTTAACAAAATCAGGCTACACAATGGGGCGCTGGGCTTTACATGAGTCGCAGCTTTTTTGTACTTTGTTGGCCCAATAACCAAATAGCAGCGCCATGCCAAAAATGCACATCAAAAAAACAATCGACATTAAGGCACCTATCGAGAAAGTGTACACCACCCTTAACGATTTTAACCAGTGGACGCCCTGGTCGCCATGGATAATTATGGAGCCAGAAACCGTAGTGACGGTTGCCGACGATAAGAAATCGTACAAGTGGGAGGGCGACCGCATAGGCACCGGCCAAATGAAGGTCACTTCCGAAAAAGAAAATGCATTCATTGATTATGACCTCAACTTCTTAAAGCCCTGGAAGTCATACGCCAAGGTACGTTTTGAGTTTCAGCCCACCAGTGACGGTACCCGGGTAGCCTGGCTAATGGACAGCAGCCTGCCTTTTTTCATGTTCTTTATGAAAAAAATGATGGAAGCTTTTGTGGGCATGGACTATGAACGTGGCCTGGCCATGCTGAAAGATTATGTTGAAGATGGTGAGGTACACTCTAAAATTGACTTTGAGGGCGAAAAACACTACCCCGGCTGCCAGTACATTGGCATCAAAACTACCTGCAGCCTGGATGATATTGGCCCTAAAATGGAAGCCGACTTTAAAAAGCTGGAAGCGTTTGTGAATGAACAGCCCGACCTGGTGGCAGATGTGCCGTTTTCTATTTACCATAAGTGGGACCCCGTAAAGCGCAAAACAGTCTATACCTCAGGCATACCCGTTAAAAACATACCCAGCCAGCTGCCCGCCGGTATGGTTACTGGCAAAATACCTGCCACACGTGTGCACAGTGTAAAACATACTGGCCCGTATGAACACCTGGGCAATGCCTGGGGCACCATGTACAATATGCAGCGCAGCAAAACCTTTAAGATGAATAAAAAGATTGACCCCTTCGAGACCTACGCCAACGACCCATCAAACACCCCAGCCAATGAGTTGGTCACAGAGGTACACTTTGCCGTAAAGTAAACCCTCAAATACAACAAAACTAAAAAGCCCAGGGCGATAGTCGCTCTGGGCTTTCCTATTAATTCACTTTCACTAAACTAATCTATACATTTTGACTGTTAACCTATTCTTGATCAATATGGTCAGACCATAATGGCCAATGACTTTAAGTTGGTACTTACCTTCAGGCCAGCCCCGTTCACGGCAGCTTCGTTCATTTCAAACTTAACCTTACCGCCCCGCAGCACAAAGTTAATCATGGCTCCTTTTTCGGCATAGCCCTCTTTACTGGTAATAACCAGGGTACTTTGCCCGCCAACCTGCTTTTGCAAGGTATTGAACTGAAAGTGGGCATCGCCACCTAAAATCACAATTTCTGATGCTTCAACCTTGCTTGCGTCACTTACCTGGTTTACCTGAATGTGCCTGCCGTTTACCTGTTTAGAGGCAGCCATATTGCTTAGGGCATCATACAGGGCCTGGTCTTTCACTACGGTAATGGTAAAATCACTTGCCCCATTACTGGCGGGCCACTCAATATATTTGGTGAAATTATAAATAAATACTGCGTGGTACCTTGCCTGTGATGAGTTTGTTTTGAAGGCCGAGGTCACCACCAACAGCACTACCAAAACAAACAGCAGCAGCTTACTTCTTTGCATAAGACAAATCAATCAATAGTTCACTTTCAATAGAATACATGACAAATATCGGCCTTTAGCTTAAATGCTACAGTTCAAAAAATGCCAGAAACCTACTTGAATGATATCAAATGGGGTAATGCACAATTTCAATATGCCAACAGCCAATAGGCATGTAATAAGTAAGTACTATTTCAAAGCATAAAAAATGTACTATTCACCTCGGGGCTTTAACATAATAGGCGTTTCCTGGCCTGTTATAGCCACGTGGCTTAACTCAAAAGCCTCATAGCCGGCTTGATAGGCCCTTAAGGTGTGGAATTGTTGCTGCTTATGCTTAGGTATTCTTAAACTGTAATAGCCGTTACTATCAGAAAATGTTTCAACATCAAGTACGCTTACCCGAACGCCCGCAATGGGTAAACCTGTTTCAAAATGTTTTACAGGGCCAAAAATTGAATCTAACCCTTGCAGGCGCACGGCCAGGTTTATGAGCTGATTAGGCTTCAAAACATACAGCGAGTCTGGCCTAAGGGCTTCATAAGCTTCACCTTCAGGGTCAGTAAAAGTAATCTTGACCCGTTCATTGCCAGAAAAATACTGCCTGGGCACCTGGTTAAAGGTCACCTCACCCTTATCGTTTATCTGTTTGGGTACAATTGCATTGCCATAAATCAGC
>CAZXTW010000966.1:0-2742 GCA_964643525.1 uncultured Roseivirgaceae bacterium | reverse complement strand
CGTTTCACTACTCAGGCATACGCGAAAGCGAGGGCAGCTACCAGAACAACCAGCCCGTGGGCTTTTGGAAGTACTACTTTGAAAACGGCAGCATAAAAATGGAGGGCGAGCTGCGCAACAACAGCAACTACGGCCATTGGGCATACTACTACGAGAGCGGCGGCAAGCGCATGGAAGGTGAGCTGCGCAGCGGCAAGCGCCAGGGCGAGTGGACCTTTTATTTTGAAAATGGCACCGTAAAAACCAAAGGCAGCTTTACCGATGGCCAGCGCAGTGAAATATGGAACTACTTTTATGAAGATGGCACCCTGAAGGCACAGGCCTACTACCAGGGGGGGCGTGGCAAGTACCAGGAGTTTTATACCAGCGGCGCCAAAAAGGCCGATGGCTTGATTGTTGAAGGCAAAAGCGACAGCCTGTGGCAATACTATTATGAAGACGGCGGCATACAAAGCGAAGGCCAGTACATTAACGGCATTAAAGAGGGCCAGTGGACCACCTACCACAAGAATGGCAACGAGGCCGAGCAGGGCAACTACCTGGGTGGCGAAAAGGTGGGCAGCTGGAATTACTACTATGAAAATGGCCAGCTAAGCAGCACTGGCATTGAAAAGCAGGGCCAGAAAGAAGGCTACTGGAAGCTGTATTACGAAACCGGCCAGCTGCTGGGTGAAACTGAGTACGAAGCCGGCAACGGCCGCTACCGCGAGTACTACGAGAGTGGCCAGCTGAAAGTATCTGGCCATATTAAAAAAGGCAAAAGCCACGGTCAGTGGAAGTACTACTATGAAGATGGCACCCTGGAGGGTACCTGCACCTTTAAAGACGGCAAAGGCGAGTATACCGGGTATTATGACAATGGCGCCAAAAAAATGGTGGGCATGATACACAACAACAAAAAGGTGGGGCGTTGGCGCCTGTTCAAAAAAAATGGTAAGCTTGAGGGCTACTACAACCCTGTTTATGAAGAAGATACCCCCATATTTAAATTTGCCAAGCAGCGCGATGTAGTGCGCAAAGACTATGAAAAGCCCGAGTACCTGTACCGCCGCCGCAAGGTGCGTTACTTTGTGCCCCAGGTTAATGAATACCGCGCCGTTATAATCAGTACCAACCCATTTGCCCCGGCCATTGGCTACCTGCCCGTATCATTAGAGTTGTACTTTCAAGAGCGCCTGGGCTATGAAATACTCTTTGCCTACCGGCAAGACCCCTTTTTTACTGAAAGCAGCAATGTAAGCGCCAACAGGCTGCACAAAAGCGGCTTCTCATTTTCATTCAGGCAAAAACTGTACGAACGCAACGACCGCCTGGGCATGTTTTACTTTGGCCATGAACTGAACTACACCACGCTGGAGCATAAGCTTAACTACCTGGATGTAACCGTGGGCGGCCCCACCCGGGTGCTGGCGGCCGATGAGCAGCGCTTTGAATATGGCCTGTATGTGGGCGACCGCTTTATTAAAGATGCCGGCGGTGGCGGCCTTACCCTTGATGTGTTTGTGGGCGTGGCCCTAGGCTACCGCACCTTCCGTAAAAAGTTTGACGAGCAGGGCGATGCTGACATTCTGTTTGATGAACTGAACCAGTCAAACATCAGCACACAAATCAACTTTGGCCTCTTGTTTGGCTTTATGGGCCCCGTTAAGCGCTTTCCTACTATCAAATAAATTGAGAATCTTCTGGGTTGAATAGCATGTCAATAATAAGTACCTTACAGGCTGAATTAACGCTCTTTGACATATTGTTTACCCATCACTTACCTGCCAGCCATGGCTGCCTCGGCTGCTGCTCACTTCCCATTAAAACAAGGCGTTAATTCAAGAGCATAGCAGGTAATAGGCTAATTACAAGCTGGCACCGAAAATAACTGCCAGTCAAAAAAACAATAAGTCCGGGGCATAACTTATTTCTCTCCGGCTAAGCGGGTACCGCTCTCGGGCAGAAAAACTTTTTTCTACCCGAGAAAAAAGTTTTTCTCGGGCTTAGAAAGTACCGGCCTCCCAGAGAAAGTTTAACTGCCTCCCAGACAAAAATTTGCGCTGCCCGGCGGGCAGCATCACGAAAGCCAGAGCCGGGTTTGGCACTCCGGCGGCCAGGCTCTGGCAAGCAGCGGAACCGTAAACTGCCCCTAGCAGTCAGCTGCCGTATTAGTCAGGTAAAAATCGCATAGAAGCCCGAAATTTATTTCAAATTTCCGGTGATCACGTCAACACAACAACAACCTAACAGCCAACCACTTAACACGGCTAGCAGCTTACTTTAACAAGCTACAAGTGTTGCAATCCCCGAAAGCCAGGCACAGCCCCAAACCATAACATACTGGTTACCAATAGATAACATGCCCATCGCGCTTCCGAGCACTATCCACCAGAACAAGGCTTGAAACAGCCCATGGCACAGGTGGTGGCCAGGGCATACACAAGCTTCCGAGCACTATCCACCAGAACAAGGCTTGAAACCGTCTTGAAAGGGCTACCAGGAAGTTTAGAAAAGAAAGCTTCCGAGCACTATCCACCAGAACAAGGCTTGAAACGAGCGGCAAGGCCTTCCAGGTCTGCGAGATGTTCGCCGCTTCCGAGCACTATCCACCAGAACAAGGCTTGAAACCAGCCGCGTGATCGCCCATGATGAGCATTACAACCCCAGCTTCCGAGCACTATCCACCAGAACAAGGCTTGAAACATGGCACATTAACAGCATGTGCAACAATTGCCAAGGCTTCCGAGCACTATCCACCAG
>CAZXTW010000965.1:0-2744 GCA_964643525.1 uncultured Roseivirgaceae bacterium | reverse complement strand
AAATACCTATATGCACTTTATCGCCAACAAAATTAGGGAAGGCATTCCAGGCTACCTGTACCTTATCGCCTACCTGTATTGGGGTATTGCTTGAGCGTATCAGCACCTGGGCAAACTGCCGCTGTATGCGGTCAAGTGTTAACTCAAGGGCAGCATCTGCCACCAAATAGCCTGCGCCGGTGGCAAAGTCAAAGCCTACATCAAATCCCGGCGTACGGTTATCGTCCATATCAATGGCCGTTTGCTGCATATACTGCAACGTTAAACTGGGGGTAATGCGGCGGTTGGTAGCCTCTTCCATTAAAGCAGCTACCCCGGCAGCATGCGGGGCTGAAGCTGAGGTACCAAAAAAGTTAGGAAAGCCATCGCCCTCATAATCAAAGCCAAAGAAGGTAGTGTTGGCGCCTTGTACGGCCGATATTTCGGGCTTATTACGGAACTCATTAATGGGGTTGCCCTGGGTATCAAACAAAGTGGCTATACCACCAGATGACGAGAATACCTCGCGCAAAGGCGGGTTAACACCATATGCAGGGGTAGCATCATACCGTACCGCAGCTGTGGCAATACAGCCTGCGGCATTTACGTGCCCATATGCCGTAGCACTTTGGGTATCGTACTCATCAATAGTGCCGCCAGCGCCTAAATCAACATACTTAATAAAGCCAGGGTTAGGGTTGGGGCCTGCGGCACCTACAAACTTACCAATTACAATATAGGCGGTTACATTGGCAGAAGCTGAAATGCCAAACAACTCAAAAGCATCACCCCCAATATTATTGTCAATGGCCGAAATGTCAAGGAAAATACTATTCAGGTCACCATCGGTCAGGGCCAAAAACACATCAAGGTCGGTATCTGCACCAGGGCAGCCAGCACAAACCGAGGCAAAGGGGTCGTCCCAGTTAAAAGCAAGAATCAAATCGCCACCGGCGTCAAGCGAAAACTGCTGAAAAACGTCAACGGCTGGCCCTGGGTCAAAATCATGCAGCACATAATCGCCAATTACATTGCCTGTATTCACATCACGCAGGGTAAAAGTACCAGCATCACGGAAGGTGCTCTCGTAAGAGGCATCGGCGCTGTTGCCTGCGGCCGAAAAATAGGTAACCCTATCGGCCACTACTTCATCAATAGCCTGTGCAATCACCCCATCCTGAAACATGGGCTCGGCAAAGTAAATAATGTCGTCATTAATTACATCACAGCCGGCATCTCTCAGGGCCAGAATACCATTGGCAAAGCCAGCCTGCCCGCCAATAAATGCTGTATGAAAAAGCAGCTCGGCCCCTGGGGCAACGTCGTGCACTATCTCTGCCATGGCCCGGCCTTCGTCAATACCCTGGTTGGCAGGCAGGTCAAGCAATACATTAACAGGGGTAGTAAAGCCATTGGGGTTACCGGCACCGGGCAGGTCGCCGCTGGCTACGCCTCCCGGGGCACCGCCTAATGAATTGTAGCTGTCAGAAATAATGCCCACCTTCACGCCGGTACCATCAACACAATACCTGTCACGGGCAAAGCCAGATACCTGTGCACTATCACCCTGGCTGGTTACGGCCCCTACCCTGGTCATGGGTTTGTAGGCAGGCCGCACATACTGCAATGACTTGACGTTGTTCAGCCTTTTAACTGATGCCAACGGCAACATACCAGACACCATGCCCTTGTAGGCTGAACCGCCCACCAGGCCAATAGCCTGTAACTCTGCCAGCAATTCCTGGCTGTTGTTTTTGGCCACGGCATCAATCACAACCATACCGTTGTAGGTCTGAATTCTGTCAGCTGGTTGTAACTGGTGCGATTTGTTCAGTCGGCTGGCCGGGTTTACCGTTTTCAGGTGGCCCGTGGCGGGGTCAATGTTCAATAGTTGTGCAGAAACTTTCGTAACAACATTTTTGCTGGTTTGGGCGGTTACCACGGTAGCAGTGCCTACAATAAGCATAGCCAACAGAAGTACGCCAAGAATAGATCGTTTTTTAAACATCATGTTTTGATGGGTTTAATTAGTAAAAAAGCTCATACAATTAAATTATGCTGTTACCTAATTTAATGAGCTTTCATCAAAACAAGAAGTCTAAACGCTGGCCTTATAGCCAATACACCATATGTATGAACAAAAGCATTGATTTAATGGTACTTATGTAGGCCATATACCACAACTAACAGTGCGCCCAACATAAATTCAAGGCTCACCAACTAAATATTACTGTTACCCAAAGCTGTGTTAATATCAAATTTGCTAATGCTTTAAAGTGCCAGGGCCCTAATATATAACTTACTAATGCACACCATATGCTGGTATACGGCCAGTAACCCCTTTAAAATAGCCCTTAATAAAAGCCAGGTCCTGCTCAAAATTACCAGTGGGCGTAAAAGGGGGCTGTATCTGTACTTCCTTCTTTTTATAATCAAAGCCAATCATCACAATAGGCACCCTGGCTTTCATGGCCATATAGTAAAAGCCGGTTTTCCACTTTTCAGCATATTTGCGTGTACCTTCAGGGGTTATGCACAGGTTAAAAGTTTCTTCACGGTTAAAAATATCTACCACAGCATCAACCAGGTTGGTGTTTTTTGACCGGTCTACCGGGTAGCCGCCCAAATACTTAAGCAGGGCCCCTCTAATGCCTGTAAAGAGCTCTTTTTTACCCAAAAACTTAATATCCAGCCGCCTGATCGCCCTGGCACAAACACCAACGGGTACGTCTATTGATGAGGTATGGGGTGCCACCACCACCACA
>CAZXTW010000964.1:0-2747 GCA_964643525.1 uncultured Roseivirgaceae bacterium | reverse complement strand
AGCCTGGCGGGGATGTAGTTGGCCGCATCATCTAGCCGGACAGCAAAGCGCCCAAAGGCCAGATACCGGTCGTTTTTATAGCCAATCATTGAGCTGTGCCTTGTCGCGGCCTACTATCCATGACAGGCGCTAACGTAATTACATACCCAAAGTATGCTTCCAGTCAAGCACATCATCAAGGGGTACTTCTAAGCTTTTAGCAATCTGTATTGGGGTCATTGCGCCTTCCCTAAGTGCTTTAACAATACTTTTGTTAAGCAGTTTTTCTTCTACCTTACCTTTAGCTATACCTTCAGCTATACCTTTCTTTTCGGTGTATTCTATGATGCTCATAAACTTGCGGTTTAAGTCTGTGTCAATCTGCTCGGTTATAGTTAAAACGCGTGGATAGTCCTCCGGTTCCACAAGGTAACCTAAATATACACCTAATGCGTCAATAATTTCAACAGCCTGAGCGGGTTTGGTCATTTCTCTGGCCAGCTGGTACAACTGCGGAAGCTTATCGATGAATTGCTTATGGTGGCAGTGCTTCAGGCACAGCGCCATGACAAGCAGCTTCGATGTGTCTTTGTAAAACTGCTGCAGCTCACCTTCAGTCATCTTTTGCAGGTCTTGCAGCACATAGGTGTGGGCAAGGCCTGGCAGGTCGTCTGCTTCTGGTACACCCTCAACCGACAACAACGCTTTCCAGCTTTTCACCTTCCAGGGCCTGTTGCCGTGGTATAAGACCACAGGTATGATTTTCGAAAACTTCAGGGGTTCCGCAGGCTGGCCCTTGGCTTTTCGGGCCTCATTGGCCTTTTGGTGTTGGCCGTACTGATGAGTATAAACGGCTGCCTGATAATTGATCAGTTGCAGGTCAATCGAATCATGCTGGTCGGGCAGGTAGCTCTTGTGCTCTAACATCAACATCAGGCACACCATGGTGTTGTCATAATACCTTACCGTAAAGAGCAGGTCAATGTTAAGGCGTTTCAGGTTGTCGGTCACAAAAGTGTCTTTGGCCGGTTCAAGCGTTTGCCAGTTAATTTTGCTGGCTATGTGCCGGGGCAGCACCAGCCTGAAGAACATAATGGCCAGCAGTTTGTCCTCAAAGGCCTTCTTGATCATCGCATCATGCGGGGTCTGCTCCCTGCCACTCATGTTGTGATCGCTTGCTTGTTGCTGTTCGCTCATAAACTGCGAGTATACATAAACGTACCCAGACAACGCACAGAAACCAGGCAAAAGATAACCATCATAGCCAATCAGGCAAATCAACGGCACCTGTCATATCAAACTGTTTGCCTGATCAAAAAGAAAATGATCATATACAGTAAAATAGCCAATATGCTGCTGGCCCAATTGATGTATTGGGCGGTTTTAAGGTCTTGGTCGGTAATGGTTTTGGGGTGGTGGCCAATATAGGGTTTGGTGACCAGCTGGCCGTGGTAGTAGTTGGGGCCGCCAAACTGGCAGTTGAGGATGTAGGCCAGGGCTGCCTCTGGGTAGCCCGCATTGGGGCTGGCATGCTGCCTGCCCTCGCGCCATACAAAGCAAATGCCCCTGAGCCTGCCAGTAACCACCAGCATAAGCAGGGCCGTAAGTCTGGCGGGAATGTAGTTGGCCGCATCATCTAGCCGGGCAGCAAACCGGCCAAAGGCCAGGTACCGGTCGTTTTTGTAGCCAATCATTGAGTCTAAGGTATTGACCATTTTGTACGCTGCTGCGCCCGGCACGCCCACGATGAAGTAGTAAAAAAGCGGGGCGATTACGCCATCGCTCAGGTTCTCTGAAAGTGTTTCCAGCGTGGCGGTGCGTACCTGCTGGGCATTGAGCTGTGTCGTATCGCGGCCCACAATCCATGACAGGCACCTGCGCCCTGCGGCCAACCCTTGCTTACGCAGGGCATCAAACACAGCCTGCCCCTCGTTTACCAGGGTGCGGTTGGCCAGGCAGTAAAATAACAACACCACTGCCATCGCATCAGCCGCTAGCGGGTGCAGCAGGTGCAGCCAGGTTAATAAATAATGTGTGGCCGCAAAGGCCGTGGCCACCAGCACAGCGGCCAGCACCAGTCCTTTCAAAACCCTGCGCTGCCCTTTATTCAGTAGCCTTTCGCCAGTAGCAATGGCCTTGCCAAACAGCACAATGAGGTGGGGCAGCCACCGGGGGTCGCCAAAAGCAGCATCAAGCGAAAAGGCTGCCGCCAGGATGTATACCGGGGTTACTTCCAACCTATCAGCGCTTTAATGAGCTGGGCGTTGGCTTCGGCACTTTGGGTGGCCAGGCGAATGTGCTGGCCATGCAGCCCCTTAAAGTTAGTGGCATCACGAATTAAAATGCCGTGCTGTGTGGCCAGGTAGCTCTTTAGCTCGGCAGCCGTGCCCCGGTGCAGCCGGGCCAAAAAGTAGCTGGCGTGGGTGGGTTGCACGGCCAGCCAGTCAATGGCGGCCAGCCCCTGTATAAACGTTTGGGTTTCGGCAAGCAGCTGGGTTATATCAAACTGCCATTGGTCATAATGGGCAAACAGCTGCAAGCCGGCTTCAATGGCAAAGGCGTTAACGCTCCAGGGCATTTTTTTGCTGAGCAGCCGCTCAACTGTATCAGGGGCAGCCATGACATACCCCAGCCGGAGGCCGGGTATGGCAAAGGTTTTAGTTAACGACCGCACCACAATGAGGTTGGGCAGCCGCCCCACCCAGGGGGCCAGCGAAGTAATGCTGTTGGTAAATTCAATATAGGCTTCGTCAACCACAAAGGTGGTG
>CAZXTW010000963.1:0-2749 GCA_964643525.1 uncultured Roseivirgaceae bacterium | reverse complement strand
GTTCTAAACCAGCCTGGCTGCGGCCAGCGGTGGGGGTGCCTATTACAAAATCTTCCTGTGCCGTATAGCGGTGCAGTAAGGCAACAAAGGCGGCCTGCAATACCATAAACTGGCTTACCTGCTGTTGGGCTGCCCAGTTATTCAATTGCTGGGTCAGTGCCTGTGGCAGGGCGCTGTTGTAGTTGGCGCCATTCCATGTTTTTACGGCAGGCCGTGCAAAGTCAATGGGTAACTCAACCACGGGCAGCTCACCAGCAAACTGCTGGTGCCAGTACTGCTGGTGGGTTTCCAGCCCGTCGGCCTTTAGCTGCTGGTGCTGCCATGCCGCATAGTCTTTGTACTGTATAGGCAATGCAGGCAGGGCTGCTGCTTTGTTTTCAAGGTTGGCCTGGTACAGGGCCGTTAACTCACGCACCAGTACTTCCATTGACCAACCGTCAGAAACGATGTGGTGCATGTTTAACAGCACAGTGTGCTGCTCGTTGCCCTGCTTAATGAGGGTTGCGGTAAATAACGGACCTGCCTGCAAATCAAACTCATGGGCGGCAGCGGCTTTTACCAGCGCAGTTACTTCCGCTTCAGGGTTGGCAGCTTTGGTCAGGTCAATAAAGTGGGCAACCTCCTGTACTGCCTCCATAGGCTGCACCACCTGCCAGGGCTCTCCCTCGTGTGTTTCAAACAGGGTGCGTAGCGTTTCATGGCGGGCCACCAGTTGCGCAACGGCCTGCTCAAAGGCGGTGCGGTCCATGGCCCCGGCCAGTTGCCAGGCATAAGGCATGTTGTAAGCGGTGCGGTCTTCTTCAAACTGATGCACCACCCATAAACGGCGCTGTGCGTGCGACAGTGCGTAGCGCGGTGCCTCTGGGGCACGGCCAATGCCTTGCCATTGTTGTGGGGCCTGCTGGGCCACCAGCCAGGCCAACTCGGCCACGGTGGGTGCATCAAATAAGGCACGCAGCGGTAGCTGCACACCCAGTTCTGTTTGCAACTGGGCCACCACACGGGTTGCCTTGAGCGAATGGCCACCCAGGGTAAAGAAGTTGTCGTGTATGCCAATCTGTTCCTGGCCCAGCACCTGTGCCCAGATGGTGGCAATGGTTTGCTCGGTATTGTTGCGAGGCGCCACTTGCCGGGCCTGTTGCTGCTTGCCAGGTTTTGGCAGTTGCTTACGGTCTATCTTGCCGTTGGGTGTTAGCGGGAAGGCCTCTAACACCACCCAATTGCTGGGCACCATATAGGCCGGTAAGGTATGGGCCAGCTGTGCCTCTATCGCTGCGGTGTCTAGCTCCTGCTCCTCCCCTTGCAGGTAACCTACCAGGCTGCGACTGCCTGCCTCATCAGCAGGTGCAGTCACAATGGCTACTGCTACTTCGGGGCACGCGCCCAGGGCCGCTTCTATCTCGCCCAGCTCTATGCGGTAACCCCTCACTTTTACCTGGTGGTCCTTACGGCCTGCAAAAGCCAGCTGCCTGTTTTCTGCCCAGCGGCCCAGGTCACCCGTCAGGTACAACTTGCCCGCACCAAACGGGTTGTCTATAAACTTCTGCTGTGTTAACTCATCTTTAAACAGGTAGCCCTGCGCTATGCCGTCACCAGCAAGGGCAATCTCACCAATGGCACCGCCTGGTACCAGTTGCAGGGCCGCGTCAACTACATAAGCCTGCGTGTTGGTAATCGCCTGGCCTATCAGTATCTCCCCTTCGTTCGTTAACCGGTAGCAGGTGCTGTAGGTCGTGTCTTCAGAGGGGCCGTACAGGTTGCGTACCTCTATCGCTTCACAGTCAAGCGCAGCCTGTACACTCGGCGGTATCGGCTCGCCAGCCATATTGATCGCTACTACATCACTCAGGTCTGCCTCGCGCTGCAACAGCTCTGATACCACCGAAGGTACCGTGTTGATCAGCAGCTTAGGCTCACTGTTCAGCCACTGGGGCAGCTCTAATGCTGATGGCAACAGGCGTACTGCCTTGCCCGCTGCAAGCGTGTAGAACAACTCATAAACCGACAGGTCAAAACAGTAGCTCGTCGCGGCCAGCGTGGTGTTGTAGTCAGTGCCTGCAAACTCATCAAGCGCCCAGTTGATTAACGCTGTCGCGTTGCTGTGGGCAATCATTACACCCTTGGGCTTGCCTGTTGAACCTGACGTGTAAATCACATACGCCAACTGGTCTGGTGCTACCGCTGGTAGTGGCTGCTCGGTTTCTGTTGTTTTTGTACCCTCTGGTAGCTGCTCTATCAGGGCTACTTTGTCTGCCTCTACGCTTGTGCTTAATTCTTCCGTTGTGATCAACAGCTCGGGCTTGGCATCGGCCAGGATGTAGCTGATCCGCTCCTGCGGGTAGGCAGGGTCTATCGGTACATAAGCAGCCCCAGCCTTCATAATGGCCAGCAGTGCCACAGGCATCGCCTCCGTTCTGGGCAGCAATACCCCTACACGGCTGCCCGGCTGTATGTTGTGCGTCGCTATCAGCCAATGCGCCCATTGGGTAGAGCGTGCCGACAGTTGCCCGTACGTAAGCACCTCATCATTAAACTTGATGGCTGTCGCCTCCGGCTGCTTTTGGGCCTGCGCCTCAAAGAAGCTGTACAGCGTGCCCTGGTGCGCGTAGGCTTTCGGCGCAGGGTTCTGCGCCAGTAACGCCTGCGTTTCTTCTGCAGCCAGCATGGGCAGCGTGGCCACCGGCTGTGTTGGCGCTGCCAGGAAGCCGTCAATGATGCTGCCCAGGTGGGCCAGCATCCGTTGTATCGT